>JBGPHQ010000121.1:0-2511 GCA_041484505.1 Patescibacteria group bacterium | reverse complement strand
CACTATCCGCCGGAGATACTGACGCTCGCAGAGAATGGCGTCAGCGGAGAACAGGTCTACTATCGCGAGGCGTTGCGTCTGTGGTCCATCATCCTGGACCACGACGTGGTGGGTTTTGATGATGAGCATGGCCACGGCAACGTACCGCCCATTCTCCTGCCACACATCCGGCTCCTGTTCGAGGGAACCGTGGTCGGCATCGCCCGCCAGAGCCAAGCTCGTGGTCTGATGAAAAAGCTGGGTTGCACCTGGGTTATCGAACCAGACCAAATCGAGGTCACCCTGCATGAACTCTTGCGCTCCATCACCACCCCCAGTTGAAGGCGGGTGGTTTTTTCTTTCTACTATCTTATGCTATGCTCTGTCCATGGACAACATCACTTTCGACCTGAACGGAGTCTACAACGAAATCATCACACGGATGGAAGAGGAGGGCGCTTTCGATCGGACAGCCTATTATGACCTGGTAGTGGAAGTGCTCGAAGAAAAACGCGAGTCGGGCGCGTTGACCGACGATGACGATATTGAGGAAATGGAAGATGTCTTGAAGAAACGCTGGATCGAAGCGGAGGAAGCTTTTACTTCCGGCCACGACCGGAATGTGATCGACTCCGAGTGAGCATGCCACATCGCCAAGTGGTGTCAGGTTGGCAACCGACCGATAAAACAATTCACCGCACTTTTTTGACCGGCTCGTTCAGCCGCGGGGTGACTTTCGTTAACGCGATCGCTAAACTAGCCGACGCCGTTAATCACCACCCCGACATCATTCTGACCTACCCGACCGTCATCGTCACCCTAACGACGCACGACGAAGGGCTAGTAACCTTGAAAGACATCGTCCTGGCCGAACAAATTAACCGCCGGTGGGAAGAGTTACAGCCGTCATAGGCTCGCTTGTTCATCAGGCCTAGAAGCGGTATTATCTGGCGACTCGTTATATTGGTCATCCCAACCGGCCGACCTTAACCTAACTGGCTAATTAGCCCTTGCGCTAATCTACCAATCCTATATACTACACCCTGTAGTAGCTTAATCCTTAATTATCCCGGCGATATGGAACCATCAACCCACCAACCACTCGCGCCAACCAAGGGCCTATTCGACGGCGCTTCGCCGAAACTAACGTTTATTTTCGGTCTGATCGGGGGCGTGGCCTTGACCGCGATAGTCGGTCTTTTATTTGTCCTCCCAAAAGCTTACAGCTCTTCCAAAACAACTAAGAGCACGAATACGGCCGCGGCGGCCGTCACCAACACCAACACTACTCCGGCCGCTCCGACCTTTAGCAATGTTAAGGCCGTCGCCAGCACCGATTATATTCGGGGCGACAAGAACGCTAAGTTGACTTTAATCGAATTCTCCGACTACGAGTGCCCGTACTGCAAGTCGTTCCACCCGACAATGATTGAGCTGATGAAAGAATACGCCGGCAAGATCCGCTGGGTCTATCGCCAGTTCCCATTGTCGTTCCACGCCAACGCCCCGAAAGAAGCGGAGGCTGCCTTGTGCGCCGGCAAGCTCGGCGGCCAGGATAAGTTCTGGGCTTTTAGCGATAAAATATTTGAACGGACGACCTCGAACGGCACCGGTTTCGCCCTGACCGCGCTCGGGGCGCTGGCCAAGGAAGTTGGCGTTAACCAGACCAAGTTCCAAAGCTGTCTCGATAGCGGCGAAATGGCCGCGACCGTCCAGGCCGAACAGGCGGACGGCACGACCGGTGGCGTTAACGGCACACCGTCCACCTTGCTAGTCGATCAAAACGGCAAGACGCTGACCGGCATCCCCGGCGCTTATCCGCTCGACCAAGCTAAGACTTACATCGATCAGGCCTTGGCCCAGCTCTAAAAGTTATTTTCTAACCCCGTCGTTCGCGAACGACGGGGTGTTTGTTGTTATTAGTATTGACCCAGCACCACTTCGGTAAGTCTACCGATATGTAAAAAACTTTTTTTGTCTAATAACACTGCTAGGATTAGTAAACGTATATTTAGCAGTGGTGCTGGGTTGACAATCGCTGCATGATGTGAAAGGGTGTGTAAGTCAGATTCGGTGGTCGTGTTTAGAACCTGATGGTAACTACCGGGCTACCGCGTGAAGTAAGTAGGTCGTTCTGTGCCTAACCTGCGACCAGAAGGGGTCACCATGCCCGAGATCTACCAGTTCACCGGTCCGCCAGATCAGTTTCGGCCGGATCAGTGGGATCGGTTGGAACAACTCGTCACCGTGCACGATCAGATCGAGATCGAACTGATTGTTGATCTACCGACGCTGGGTAGGTTCAGCTATAACCCAGCCGTCGAGGCGGTGCAGGAGAAGTTGCGTTCCGTCCTGACTAAGCGTCTTGGTCGGCGCGTCGAGGTCGAATTCACTGCCCGCATCGGCGGCCGCGCGGTAAAATGCGGATTCCGCATCAGTAGTTGAAAATATTTGTTCAACCTCACCGGCCGCACTCATCCGACATGGAGAGAGCGGCCGATTTTTTTATATATTTCAGTTAAAGGCGGTTTT
>JBGPHQ010000120.1:0-2626 GCA_041484505.1 Patescibacteria group bacterium | reverse complement strand
TGATGCGGGGGGCACCGTTTTGGGCGGGCTAAAACCAAACAACCAGAGGTGATCCGTCATCCACTGACTGACGGTCAGTCGTAAAAAAGTCCGCGTCACGGTCAAAGCGGAAAACATCGAGACCAAAATACCGATTGACAGGGTGACGGCGAAGCCTTTAATCAAACTCGAGCCAAACCAGATCAGGATTAAGGCGGTAATCAAGCTGGAGACATTGGAATCACGAATGGACAACCAGGCTCGACGAAAACCTTCATCAATCGCCGACAACAACGGCCGGCCATTCGCCAATTCTTCTTTGGTCCGCTCGAAGACTAGAATATTGGCGTCAACTGCCATGCCGATCGACAATATAAAACCGGCGATGCCGGCTAAGGACAATGTGATCGGCCATAATTTAAATATGGCCATTACAATTAGCGTATAAATTGCCAAGGCCGCGACGGCTAATAGGCCCGGCAAACGGTAATAAATGATCATAAACAGCGCTACTAGGAGCAACCCAATTAGCCCGGCCACCAAACTCCGTTCGATAGATTCGCGACCCAAACTGGCGCCGACGTTTTGTTGGCTAATCAGAGTAATCGGCACCGGCAAAGCTCCGGCATTCAAACGCTTAGCTAATTGTTTGGCCTCGTCGAGCGTAAATTGTCCGGTGATCACGGCCGTGCCGTTAGTAATCTCCGTTTGGACGGTCGGCAAGCTAATGGCCGCGCCGTCTAGATAAATGCCGATGATTTTGGTTAGGTTTTTCTTGGTCAGCTCGGCAAAAAGTTTGGTGCCTTCGCTATTAAATTGCAATTGGACCTGCGGTGCGCCGCTGGTCGGATCAAACACCACGTCGGCCCGTTTTAACTGTTTGCCGGTCAATTGCGTCGGGACGTAATTTTGTTGATTGACTGGCGAGTCGAGCGTGCCGATCAGAATATGCGCGCCATGGACTTCCAAGACAGCCTGGCCATTTTCTTGAACGGTTTTAGATTCTAGCCGTTTAATAATATGATAACCGAATTGTGTTTTGACCGGCGTCGACGTAATTTGACCGTCTTTCAAGTCAGTAAATAAAGCTTTATCAAATTCAGCGACGAACTGCCCTGGTTTCGCAAATCCTAAATCACCGCCGGTATCTTTACTACCCGGATCATCGGAATATTGTTTAGCCAGGGCGGCAAAATCAGCTTTTGGTTTTAAGGCTAGGATTAGGACCTGGTCCGCGGTTTTGTTGGCTTCGGCGTCAGACAGACCGGTCGGCGGAGCCTGTTCGCGGAACTCTAGTAGCGGCGTTTCGCCAATCAGCTTGATGGCTTGGTTAATGTCCTTGACCCCGGCCAGGTCGACGCTGACACGGTATTCCCCGCCCACCCGGCTGGTTTGAATGACCGGTTCGGCCACGCCGTAGGCGTTAATTCGCCGCTCAATGACGTCCCGCACCCCATCCAGCGCCGAAGTCCGATCGGCTGACGGAACTTTACTGACGTCGGCGCGGTAAACCAAACTGGTGCCGCCTTGTAAATCAAGCCCGAGCCGAATATTTAAGTCACGCTGAATTTTACCCCAGTGAATATTCGGACTAGCCGGATAGTCAACATATCCAGCGGCCGTAGCCAGGAGGATCAATAACCCGAAGGTCACCCAAACATTTCTGCGTTTCATGATAACAACAAAACAGACATAAAAGACTGCCCTTAGTATAAACGAAGTTGTTCAGCCCGACAAGGGCAACCTTATTTTACAATCGTGACCGGTGTTCCAATCGGCGCCCAGTCATAAAGCGATTTGGCTTCGACTAGGGTTTGCCGGATACAACCATGAGAAACCGGCGTGCCGATATGGGCCGCGCCTTCATATAGTTTCCCGCCATTCTTCAACTTCCAATATGGCAAGGCATGCAAGCCCATTGATCCGTCCGGCGTGAAGGCCATCCACCATTCCATATAGAGCCCGTACGGCTTGGAATAGGCGTTCGGAATTTTATTGTAGGTCTTAAAGGCGCCGACCGGCGTGGGCGTGGACCACTTGCCGGTGGAAATTTTTCGAATCGACACGATGTGGCCCTTTTCGTACATCGTTAACTCCTGCTGGGAGAGTGAGATGACGATGCTTTTACCCTGACCGGCGGCGGTCACTGGCTGGGTCGTCGGCACGACGATCGGCGCGACCGTGGCGTTGATCGCGGCCGCCGCCACGTTTAACCCGCCGCGGAAATCCGGCTCGTAAACTAACTGGCTAGAGAACAATTGGCCGCGCAGACTAAACATTCTCACGTCCGGTCCGCCGCCGACGCTGGGGCCAGTCACCACTACATCATTTTGAACCGCGACCGACACACCGGTTTTAACTTTTACGTCGTACGCCAACCACTGCGCTAACTTTTGCTTTGAGTTTAGGCCGTAGACCTGAATCAGCGGTTTTTCACCTTGACCCGGTCCAACCACCACGACCGGCTGATTAAAAGTGTCGCTCCATCCGGCCGCCACGGTCGCGCCATTACTCGAATCCTGGCCCAGCGGCGACCAAGTCATCAAGACGTTTTTTCCGTCACGGTCATAGACCCGGACTTCGGCGGCCCGTCCGTAACCACTACTAACGATAATATCACCCGGCTGACCCTGACGCGCCGGTATCA
>JBGPHQ010000119.1:0-2680 GCA_041484505.1 Patescibacteria group bacterium | reverse complement strand
GTGTTGACGCTTTGTCCGCCGTGGCCGCCAGAGCGGAAAACGTCAATTTTAAGGTCTTTTTCATCGATGTCCACCTCGCCCGGTCTGTCAATCAGCGGCATAATTTCTACTTTAGCGAAGCTGGTTTGGCGCAAATGGTCGGCATTAAATGGGCTGAGGCGCACCAGCCGGTGTACGCCGTGTTCGCCGGCCAATTTACCGTATAAAAAGTTGCCGCTGTCAATCTTTAAAGTCACGCTTTTAAGCCCGGCTTCTTCGCCGGCGCTTTGGTCAATAGTGGTAATTTTAATGCCATGGGTTTCGGCCCATCGAGTGTACATCCGCAGTAACATCTGTGCCCAATCCTGGGCATCGGTACCACCGGCACCGGCGTAAATACTGAGTATCACGTCGTGGTCGTCGTATGGTCCCTGAAAGCGCAAGTCCTTTTTTAACCCTTCATATCGAGTTTCAAGCATGGAAAGCTGGGTGCTTAAATCATTCTTCATGGATTCATCGGAAATAGCGGTGAGTTCTGATATATAAGCAACCTGCTTCTGTAAGCCCTCCCATGGCTGATAGCTTTCCAATAGCTGCGAGGCTTCTTTGCTAACTTCCATGGCGTGTTTCTTGTCTTGCCAAAAATCCGGTTTTGCCATTTGAGCCTGCAGGTCATTAAACTTTTTTCGAAGCTCCTCAATTTTTATGCGCTCAGCCGCCTGAGCTACATCTTTCTTAAGGTGTTCTGCCCGTTTTTTTAGTTCTTCCATATTCACTTCCAGAGGGGCTGGAGCTGGTCCTGCAATTTTTGGGCAATGCTAGAGTCAGTACCGCCAAGGACCCCTACCCCTCCAACGTTCTCAGAAAATAGTCGCTGCATACTGGATGCCATATCCTTTTTAGTCACTGCTTTGATGCGCCCTGGGATGGAACGCATGTCTTCTATATAACCATCAAAAAAGTAGCGCGAATAAGCGCCAGCCACACCGCCAACGGTCTGCATGGAGCGCTGAAACGAGCCTAGGGCGTACTGTTTGGTGGCTTCCAGCGAAGCGTCGTCAATCAGGCCATTTTGGACTTTTTTAATTTCGGCCAGAACTATGTCGCACAGTGCCGAAGCGTTAGCCGGCATGACTTGGGCGCTGAGCCACCACTCGGAGTTTTTACTGGCCTGGGCATGCCCAGAATTAACCGAGTACACCAAGCCCTTCTCGCGGGCTTGGCCAAAAATTTTAGAATAGAGCGTTTCGGTCAGCATAATGCGCGCCAGGCCCAGGGAGTCGTCCTCACGGATAGATAGCAGATCATTTAAATAAGTGCTGATTATTAAATAGATATTGTCGACGGTTTCGTTGGCGATAAAGGTTGGGATAGCCGGCCGCTTGGCGTGTTCTTGCGGCAGTTTGAAGCGGGTACTGCCGACCGGTAGCTCGGCTGCTTCCAAGACTTTTTTTAGCTGGGCGCGGCGACCACGTAGGTCGCCGGCAATGACAAAACGCAGGTTGCGCGTAAAATGGGTGTTTTTATAATGCTCGACGATATCCTGGCGCCTGACATTATTCATCAATTTAATGCGCTCTTTATCGGGGATGGTTTTAAAGCCGAAATGCTTGTTCATATCACCGCCCAACACCCGGAAATAGTTGTTGCCGTAGGCCGTCAGCTCATCACGGATGTTGCCAAATTCGGCGTCGAATTCAACTTCTAAAAACAGTGGCTTGGCCAGGGCCATCAGCTGCAGCCGAAGTACTCTTTCCCACTCAAAATCGGCCGTTTCGCCGACATAACTGATGTAGTAGTAGCTGGTGTAGGCGTTGGTGAAAGCACCGTTACGATTAAATTCGGCCTGGAAAGCCAGAGCGTCGGGATACTCCTCGTTGGCGCCCAGAATGACATGCTCCATGATGTGCGGCGCTTCCCATTTGTTTTTTTTCACCAAAAATTCGCCGGCGCGGAAATTCAGTTCGTAGCTGGTAACGCTGGCGCCGGGTACGTCAATAAACAGGCCGCGGGCGCCATTTTTGAGTTTAATTTCTGTGACTCTGTGCTTCATCGGCTACCTACGCTTCTTTTTACGATTACTTCTTTTATGTTTGCGCTGGCGCTCTACCTTGCGGGCTTTTTTACGCTCGGCATGCAAACGGGCTTCGCGGGCCTGCTCTTCACGCGCCGGCGTAAAGTCGGTCTCTTCATAATTTTCGGCCCGCAGGATTTCACCGGCGTTATCGACCGAGCCGCGAGCGGCTCGGGTAATGTCCGTCTCGACCGTCTGACTTGCCAGTTCTTCGGCCTCCAGCGACTGGGCGTACATAATAGCCCGCGCGATATCGTGACGCAAAGTCGCTTGAAACTCATCAAATATTTTCTGGCCCTGGCGGCGATACTCCACCAGCGGGTCACGCTGACCAACGCTTATCCAGTGGATGCCCTCACGCAAATGATCCATATTTTCCAGGTGCTGCATCCAGAGGTTGTCCAGCACTTGCAGGTAAATATCGCGCTCCACTTTGCGCATGGTCTCGGCGCCAAAGCTTTTTTCCTGGTGTTCGTACAGTTTTATCGCCTCTTTTGATAGGGCATCCTGAAATTTGTCGGCAGCGGTATCAAAGAGTTTATCAAGCGTCTTCTCGTTGAATGGAAAAGTTTCGGTCAGTACAGCTTCGTAATTTTCACTGGTTGATTCGGGATGGGCGGCCAGGGT
>JBGPHQ010000118.1:0-2762 GCA_041484505.1 Patescibacteria group bacterium | reverse complement strand
GGTTCAGGCAAGACGACGACCCTCTACACAATTTTAAGCATTCTTAACACGCCTAAGGTCAATGTCTCGACCATCGAAGATCCAATCGAGTACCGCTTGCCGGGCATAAATCAGACGCAGGTCAATCCAAAGATCGGGATGACCTTCGCCGCCGGACTGCGTTCCCTCCTCCGGCAAGACCCGAACATCATTATGGTCGGAGAAATTCGCGACGAAGAAACAGCGGAGATTTCCGCCCATGCCGCCTTGACCGGTCATTTAGTGCTGTCAACGATCCACACTAACGACGCGGTTACGGTCTTGCCGCGGCTGACGGAAATGAAAGTCCCGACTTTTTTAATCGCCAGCACCACTAACCTGATCATCGCTCAACGGTTAGTCCGAAAAATATGTCCGCACTGCGTCGAAAGCTTTACCCTCTCCCACCAAGCCATCGCCGAATTGGAAAAACAGATTAATGTCAGTTACTTGCTCGACACCTTAGTCAAAGAGGGCGCTATTTTACCTAAACAAAAGGTGGAGGAACTTCTTTTTTTCCGCGGCCGGGGATGCAAGGCTTGTAATATGGAAGGATACAAGGGTCGGATTGGCATTTATGAAGCCCTACAAATGACCAACAGTTTATCAAAAATAATTATGGAAAACGGGACGTCCGACGACCTGCATAAAATTGCCATTGCCGAAGGGATGCTGACCATGACCCAGGACGGATTTTTAAAAGCTAAAACCGGCGTCACTTCAATTGAGGAAATATTACGCGTGACTAAAGAATAAATATGGCTGTTTACTCGTACACCGCAAAAAATGCCGCCCAGAAAGTAGTCCAGGGGCAATTGGCGGCCGGCACCGAAAAATCTTTATCTGACCAGCTCCGCCAGCAAGGGCTGACCTTAACTTCCAGCCAGTTAGACAATAA
Organism: Patescibacteria group bacterium; assembly: GCA_041484505.1. Classification (GTDB taxonomy): domain Bacteria; phylum Patescibacteriota; class Patescibacteriia; order SBBC01; family CAIJZX01; genus CAIJZX01. Next base: position 1,846 of record JBGPHQ010000118.1, on the reverse strand, counting down.
TAGTGGCCCGGCCTGGACGAGATGGCTAGCTAAGTTACAGGGCGTGCCGGTCGTGCAAAAGATATTCTTTACGCAAAATTTAGCGGTCATGTTACGCGGCGGTTTTTCGATCAGCCGAGCGATGGCGACTTTGGCGCGGCAGACTAATAACCGCTATTTTCGGGGGGTCATCCTGTCGCTCCAAAACGATTTGGAATCTGGTCTCGGCTTCGCCTTGGCCTTGAAAAAATATCCGCGGGTATTCCCCGAACTATTTACCAATATGGTCGCCGCCGGAGAAGTCAGCGGCAAACTCGACGATGTTTTGCATACCCTGACCAACCAGCTGAAAAAGGACCACCAACTAGTCAGCAAAATTAAAGGGGCGATGACCTACCCAATCGTGGTCATTATCGCCATGGTCGGCGCCGGCATCTCGATGATCGTGTTCGTGATTCCAAAATTGCTGACTGTTTTTACCGAGTCTAATGTCCCCCTGCCTCTCCCGACCCGGATTCTGATTGGTTTAAGCCATCAATTAACGACTTACGGTTTGTGGTACGCCCTGGGGTTAGTGGCCTTGATAGTTGGCTTTGTTATGATCGGCCGGACCGGGCGGGGCAAACGAGCCTTCGACCGATTACTGTTAAGCACACCGATTGCCGGGCCAATCATTAAGAAAATCAACCTGGCCCGTTTTACCCGTAATCTCAGCGCCATGATGGCGACCGACATTCCAATCATTGAAGCTTTCCAAATTATCGCCAAAACTCTGGGCAGTCAACATTATCGCCAGTCGATGGAAGAAGCCAGCCAAGCCTTGCGTTCCGGCACTACTATCGCTAAAGTCCTGGAGCGGTATCCGCAACTATATCCGCCGATTATCCAGCAGATGGTCAGCGTTGGCGAAGAGAGCGGCACACTCGACGAGGTGGCCGGCGAGCTGGCTAACTTCTTGGAAGAGGAAGTCGACCAAACGATGAGCAACCTGTCAACTATTATTGAACCGGTTTTAATTCTGCTGCTGGGCGTGGCGGTGGCCGGAATGGCTTTAGCCATTCTGTTGCCGATGTACAGCCTGTCTAACGCCATCAACTAGTTATGATCCCCGCCGCCATCGATATCAGCGATACGATCATTCGCTTGGTGGTGCTGAACTACCGCCGACGTGATTGGAAAATACAGGTCCGCGCCGAAATTGCGGTGCCGCCGGGTCTAGTCATCGACGGCGACATTAAACAGCCGGTCGAAGTGGCCCAATTGTTGCAAGCGCTAGCCAGCGCCGCTGGGTTACGCACTAACCACGTTTGTTTGTCACTGCCGGAACGCCACACTTTTGTTAAACTCATTAGTTTATCGGCGGACGGAACGGGGACCTTAGCTAAGACGGTGGCCAATGCTTTAACTCAGCACATTCCCTACACCCTCGATGAGGTATATTGGGATTGGTACCCGGTCGAACGTCCAAATTCGCTCGGTCAACAGCAAGCGCTGATTGGCGCCGCCCCGCGGACTACCGTCGATGAATACTTGCACCTGTGCGAAGCGGCTGGACTGCAGGTTGACCAGGCCGAAATCGAATCGGTGGCTATTGCCCGGGCGGTCCTTGGTCCGGAGCCGCAAGATGACGCCCGGATTATCCTCGACCTCGGGCGCACCAGGTCCACGCTAATTTTGGTTGACCGGGGCATCGTCCATTTCAGCAGTGCTTTGCGTTACGCCGGTCGTGAATTAAATCAATTTATTGCCGACGAACTTCACATTTCCCCGAACCAAGCCGAGCGGGCCAAGACGCTGTTTGGCTTGGACCAAAAACGGGGCAAAGGTTTACTGCGCCAGGTTTTAAAACCACACATTGACGCTATTG
>JBGPHQ010000117.1:0-2788 GCA_041484505.1 Patescibacteria group bacterium | reverse complement strand
AGATTCGCCAGGATCTCTCGGTTTTTGGTTTATCCTCAGGACTTGACACTCTATTATAATAGCATTATAATGCTCGTACTATGACTCAAAAAGTCCTGCAAGTCGGCTCCTCGGCCGGTATCACCATTTCGAAAGAAGCGCTCCAAAGGCTCGGTCTACGTATTGGCGACCAGGTATCGGTTGAGGTTGATCCAAAACGCGGGGGAGTTGTTGTCCTTCCGCTCCGCCGCGAAAAAAACGAGACGGAATTTTCGGCCTGGACCGAAGAATTTCTGGATCAATACGGCCCGGCGCTGAAAGCCTTAGCCAAGAAATAAGTGGTCTATCTTGATGGCGAAGACCTCCTGCGTCTTCACAAAATTGTGATTGACTACGCCGGTGGTAGTCATGGTGTGCGTGATTCGCACCTGCTTGAGTCGATTCTCGAGAAACCGAAAATAGGGTTTGGGGGCGATTCGCTCTACCCCACGCTGTGGGACAAAGCCGCGTGTTACATGGAAAGCCTGGCTAAGTTCCATGTTTTCGTGGATGGCAACAAACGCACCGCCCTGGCCGCGACAGTCAGATTCTTGAGACTGAACGGTTACCGCCTAACCGCTACCAACTGGGCGGCGGAAGACTTTGCGTTGTTTATTGTCACCAAGAAGCTCGATGTGCCAACCATTGCCGGTTGGTTAAAGAAGCACGCGAAGAAACGATTGTAAGCTTGCTAAACACGACGATTTTGGCTAAACTCCGCCTATGAAATTGTTGCTTACTTCAAGTGGATTGAAGAATGAATCCATTGCCAAGGCCTTGTTTGAATTGGTGGGGAAACCTTCGGCTGAAACAACCATTGCTTTCATACCAACATCGATGAACGTGGAAGATGGTGACAAGGGTTGGTTCATCGACGACTTGGCCAACATTAACAAACAGGGGTGTAAGGAAGTTGACATTGTTGATATTTCCGCCTTACCCAAAAAATTGTGGCAACCTCGATTGGAAAAGGCTGACGTTCTATTTTTCTCTGGAGGAAACACGACCCACCTGATGCGCTGGATAAAGGAATCCGGTTTAGCTGAACTCTTGCCGGAGTTATTGCGGACGAGAGTATGGGCGGGGATCAGTGCTGGTAGCATGGTGGTTAATCCAACGCTGGCGTTGAGCAACAAGGACAAAAAGATTTACTACGAAAAAGTGTTTGGCTACAAAAGTGAAGAAGGTCTAGGGTTCGTTAATTTGTATGTACGTCCACATTTGAACTCGCCTTATTTTCCCCACGCCCGAAAAGAGTACTTAGCCGAGGTGGCAAAAGATTTGAGTCAACCATTGTATGGATTGGATGATAACTCGGCCCTGAAGATCTCCGACGGCAAGGTAGAGGTCGTTTCGGAAGGTGATTATGTAAAACTATGAAATTCGCCCTCGCCCAATCCCTCCGCGGCCTCCCCGCACCACGCTCACGTGTTCGCGGGTACGGGGCAGGGAAAGCCGACGCGTTAGCCCTAGGCTGGTTTGAAGACCAGAAATTGGCGAGTCATGGATGGTGGTCAGCGTTACCGCAGTCGGTCAAGAAAGCGGTGCAACATCAACTAAAACGACCGGGCGTGACGCTCGAGTGGGGAAGCACGTCCACGATCCAGATGCCGAAAGGACCCTGGGCAAATATTGTCATAATCGGTTTAGGCAAGCGTGCTGAATGGTCCGACCGACGAAACCGGTTAGCGGCGCGCCGTTTGATTCGTCAAGCGCTATCGAGTCGCTGGTCAGGTATCGCCATTGCTTTTCAGAAACTCACGCCAGATGATGCTCAACAGGCCGTCGAAAATTCCTTGCTAGCGGCCTACGACTACCGAGTACACCGCCAAGCGCCGAAAGCTGGCTGGCCGGAAGTGAAACACATGACATTTGTGGCTAAAGATGTTAATGCGGAACACGCCGCGGCCATCAAGCGCGGTGCTACGATTGCGGAGATGGTGAACCACGCCCGTGACTTAGCCAATACACCCGGTGGGTTGATGACCCCGAAAACGTTGGCGGCCGCGGCGGTGAAAATCGCGCGTGGACGCAAATTGAAGGTGAAGGTGCTAACACCAGTCCAAATGGCGAAACTGAAAATGGGCGCGTTACTTGGCGTAGGGAAAGGGAGCGATGAACCGCCAAGATTGATCGTGATGGAATATTCCGGCGGCAAGAAAAGTGATCAGCCAGTTGTGTTCGTCGGCAAAGGCATTACTTTCGACTCTGGTGGGTACAATTTGAAGCCCGGCGCGAGTATGAACGAAATGCACATGGACATGTCTGGCGGGGCGGCGGCTATCAGCGCTATCGCGGCCATGGCTGATTTGAAACTAAAAATCAACGCTGTGGCGATTATTCCGGCCGCCGAAAACATGGTCTCCGGTTCAGGTTTTCGGCCGGGTGATATTTTGAAGTCTATGTCTGGATTGAATATTGAAATCGGGAACACGGATGCGGAAGGAAGGTTGGTTTTGGCCGATGGTTTAACGTACGCCCAGAAATTTTATAAACCGCAGGTTTTAGTTGATGTCGCGACGTTAACTGGAGCGGCTTTAGTTGCGCTTGGACAAGAAGCAACGGCGCTCCTGACGAAAAACGCGAACCTACAAACGGCCGGAACTGAAATCGGTGAAGCCAGCGGGGATTATGTGTGGCCACTGCCAATGTGGGAAGAATATGACGGTCTGGTAAAAGCCACGTTTGGCGACGTGACGAACAGTGGGAAGTCACGTTGGGGCGGCACGATCGAAGGCGGAATTTTTCTGTCCAAATTCGTGAAAAATGT
>JBGPHQ010000116.1:0-2830 GCA_041484505.1 Patescibacteria group bacterium | reverse complement strand
TCGCCGATCAGCTGGTCGAATGTGAAAAGTGCCATCATCGATTTAAAGCGGCCGATGTTAAAACGAGTTGTCCAGATTGTGGTGGGACATTTATGTCAGCGCGGAAATTTAATATTCTTTTTCCGGTAAAAATCGGACCGGTAGAATCTACGGCTAATACAGCCTACCTGCGCGGGGAGACAGCGCAAAATATTTTTGCAAATTATGAGAACATTCGAACTACGATGCGCCTGAAGTTGCCGTTTGGGATCGCCCAGATCGGCAAAGCGTTCCGCAACGAAATTACGCCCGGCAATTTCATTTTTCGTTCCCGCGAATTCGAACAGATGGAACTTGAGTACTTCGTCATGCCCGAAGCGTCCGATAAATATTTCGGCGAGTTCGTTGAGGCCTGCTACAATTGGTTCGTCAAGCTAGGAATCAATCCTGATCACTTACGGAAATACGTCTACCCAGCCACCGAATTAGCGCACTACTCGCGGGCCACGACTGACATCGAATACACCTTTCCGATTGAAAAGGGCTGGTCGGAACTGATGGGCATCGCTAACCGCACTGATTACGACCTTAAACAGCACGGCCAGCATGCCCAAGGCGACCCGGAAGCGTTCGCCACGCCGATTGACGATGAGGGCGGAAAAAAAGTCGTGCCCTATGTGATCGAGCCGTCGATGGGCGTTGATCGGGCGGCGCTGGCCTTTCTGCTTGACGCCTACGAAGAGGTTGAAGGCGGTCGTAGCACGACGACCACCAGCGTCAAGGACCAGGAAGTTGTTTTGCGGATTCATAAATCCTTAGCGCCCTATCAAGCGGCGGTCTTGCCATTATCGAAGAAACCGGAACTGAAAAAGGTGGCCGAAGAAATTACTAAGACATTACGACAGCACTGGTCAACGGACTTTGATGCCACCGGTTCGATCGGTAAACGATACCGCCGCCAGGACGAAATCGGCACGCCGTTTTGTATCACGGTTGACTTCGACACCGTGGAAGGTGGGAAGCGGCCGGCCGGAACGGTCACGGTGCGCGATCGCGATTCGATGGCCCAGGAAAATATCGCTATTCCTGAACTGGTTGATTATTTGCGGGCGAAACTTGCATAAATTAGTGAGCGTGATGAAAGTTTTCTTTGCTGGTATTCTCTTGTGGGTTGGTGCCACGGCCACGCCGGTCCACGCCCAAGGCTTATCGTTCACCAAGTTTCACGCTGATATTGCTGTTCACAACGATGCATCGATTCGGGTGACGGAGACAATCACCGCAGATTTTTCCACAGCGCATCACGGAATTTTCCGCACCATTCCCTACAATTACACCACAACAAACGGTGGACAAGCGTCGATTCCCATCGACATCACCAGCGTTCAACAAGATGGTCAGACGGCAAAGTACAGCACCAGCACCGATAATACGAATATCACGATTAAAATCGGTGATACAAACAAAACTATTACTGGGTCACATGTTTACACGATTACCTATGCGGCTCAAGCGGCCACGAATTTTTTCAGTGACCATGACGAACTGTACTGGAACGTGACCGGTGATCAGTGGGATTCACCGCTGACTGATATCAGCGCCATGGTGCAATTTACCAATGCCGTTACGGATACCAATGGTATACCGCCGACAATCACTCAGACTGCTTGTTACACCGGAGCGCACGGTTCAACGACGTCCGACTGTACGAAAACTGAAGGCGGTCAAACCGCATCGTTTACAAGTAAAGATTTTCTGACCATCGTCGTCGGTTGGCCGGTGGGGGTGGTGGTGAAACCAGCAAATTTTGACCAATTACGCGCCGCCGGCACGCACACACCGTCGCCGTTTACTTCAGCGGTTACGGGATGGTGGTTGATGCTGAACATCCTGTTGCCGCTGGCGGCTGTGGTGGTCATGTTTCAGCTGTGGTGGACGCGGGGGCGCGATCCGGGCCAGCGTCGGACCATAGTGGCGCAGTACGATCCGCCGGACGGTTTGCGGCCGGTGGAACTTTACTGCTTGATGCATGAACGGGCGCCGGCCAAAGCGCTAGCGGCGACGATTGTTGACTTGGCGGTCCGCGGGTATATCAAGATTATTCAGACCGAAAAGTCTACCATGTTGGGTATGTCGCACAAGGACGACTATATTCTGCGGTCGCTAAAAGCGCCGGACTCGAAGGTCCGTCCATTCGAACAGGAACTATTGGAATTATTATTCGCCGAACATCTGTTCCCCGCCAAAGATAATGACCTGTCGCTGTCTGATTTGAAGAGTCGAAAATATACCAGCGACCCGTTTGCACCAATTTTTCGCCAAATTGTCGACCAGGTGGTGTCGGCCGGATATTTTCAAAAGAATCCGTCAACCGTCCGAGGTTTATGGACGCTTGGCGGAGTGTTGGTGGGTGGGTTGGGCGGGGTATTTATTTATGCCGGTGCCCCGCTATTCGGTTTGATTCTCGCCGGGCTGATCGTCCTTATTTTCTCCGGCGCGATGCCGCGTCGAACGGCCAAAGGGGTGGAAGCCACCTGGCTCGGCCACGGGTTTAAACTCTTTTTGGAGAAAGCTGAACAATATCGAATTAAATGGCAAGAACGGGAAAACATTTTCGCCACGTTTTTGCCCTACGCCATGATCTTCGGCATCGCCGATAAATGGAGCAAAGCGCTGAGCGATGTCGTCAAAACTAACCCGACCTGGTACGAGGGTCAACCTGGGATGGCCTTTAATACCATGGTGTTTTGGGGCGCGATGTCTAGTTTCGGCAGTCACGTCAGCGCCTCGGTGGTCAGCGCGGCGGCCGCGGGCAGTTCCGGTTTCGGTGGCGGTGGATTTTCCGGTGGTG
>JBGPHQ010000115.1:0-2847 GCA_041484505.1 Patescibacteria group bacterium | reverse complement strand
CGGAATACGCTAGCTGTGTCGGCCAGACCGGATATTATTTCTATCCGGTCTACAATTCGTTTAGTCAGGTGATGATTAACGAAGTCCGGATGAAATATACGACCCAGCCGATCGTGGCCATCGATACCACCAATCGTTTCTTTTACTACGCTCCGACGTTGCAGTTCCATAGTTTGGCTGAACTCAAAGCAAAATTGAAAACTGACTCCGAAGCGGCCGGCGGTAGCGGCATGCTTCAAGCCGCCATCAGCAACAGCCCGATTATGGTCGTTGGCGGCCAGAATGTGTTGAACACTAATCTGCTCGACACGAAACAGGCGACGGTTAAGTCCTATCGCGGATTCTTGGCCTGGAAAGATCGAACGGTGACCTTCGGCGTGGTCCATGGCGCGACGGTGATTGATTCAGCCGCCGTGGCGACGGCGATGGGTGTCGATTACGCCCTCAACCTTGACGGCGGCGGCTCGACCGCAATGGTAATGAATGGCAACTACATTCTCGGGCCGGGGCGTAACATTCCGAACGCGATCGTCTTGGCACCGTAATCACTTCCCCCGATCCCCCTCTTTGATTAAGCAGGGGAAGGTGAGGTGGGTCGGTACCGTGCGTACGTTATCGAATAGAACATCGACAAAAAATACGCTATACTTAGCCCCATGTCCGCTTCCGCCAACGCCATCCTCGCCTCGGCCCTGTCCAGCCTCCTCGGCTTAGCTGGCGGTTTCTTGATGCTGGCCAACTACCAGGGCGTTAAGCGCTTGTCCCACTACTTCGTCAGCTTCGCCGAAGGAAAATTGGACAGGTCGGCGAATTGAAGCAGGAAAAAAGAAATTCCATGAGTAAGGCCAAAGTTTGGATAATCATCTGCCTGGTGGGCCTGCTGAGCCCATGGTTTGTCTTGGCCCAAGGCGAGGCTACGACGGCGCCCCCCGTTAAGGCGGTCGTGACCAAAGTTCATGCTGATTCAGCTAGTCCCTCATACGACCTGCGACTGCTTTCCGGGACTGACCATGGAAAAAACATCACGACTGGTAGCGACCAGGGCTTACTTAGCGCTCAGCCCAAATACCGAGTCGGAAATCACGTCTACGTCCAGCGAATTGATAAACAGGATGGTAGTCATCAGTACGTGATTAACGATTATGACCGGGCCGGATCATTATGGTGGCTGGTCATTCTTTTCGTCTTGGTGGTCGTTTGGTTCAGCCGCTGGCGGGGAGTTCGATCATTAGTCGGCCTGTTTTTATCGTTCGTGGTGATTATCGGTTGGGTTGTACCCCATATCGCGCATGGCGGTCAACCGGTCCCGACGGCTATTCTTGGTTCGACCGTGGTCTTGTTTGTGGGTTTCATTTTGACCGAGGGGTTTACGCGATTGATGTGGGCGACAACGCTAGGCACTGTCGCCACTATGGTGGTGATCGGGTTGTTGAGCGCTTGGACGGTCGGGTTTACTCATTTGACCGGCAACGGCACGGAAGAGGCGTTTTCTTTGCAGAACTTAGGCGTAACGATTGATCTTCGGGGTTTACTTTTGGCCGGAATTATTATTGGGACACTTGGTTTATTGGAAGATATTGCCGTTGGACAGGCGGCCACAGTGGGCGAACTGCGCCATGCTAACCCCCGATTACCCGGTGCGGAACTCTACCGCCGGGCGCTCCGCGTCGGCCAAAGCCATCTCTCGGCCATCATCAACACCCTAACGCTGGCCTACGCCGGTTCAGCCTTGCCGCTCTTAGTACTTTTTTCCTTAAGCCAACAATCAGCGGCCGCCACGATCAGTTCCGAACTGATCTCGACGGAAATTGTCCGCTCGCTGGTGGGGAGTATTGGGTTGGTCTTGGCCATTCCCATCACGACGGCGATCGCGGTGTGGCTGAAGGTTCAGTCGTCTGGGGCGGGGGAGCACGCGCACCATCATTAGATTCCTTTGGTCGTCCTTGACCGGGCTTGAGCGTTGATGTACTATACGCAAGTCACTTGCGTTTATGAAAACACCTCATTTTTCCGCGAGTTTGCGGCAAGTCGGTTTACGGGCCACGGCCAAAAGGGAATCAGTGCTCCAATCCCTGGCTGGCGCTAAGGAACCTCTTTCCGCCGATGAACTTCAGCAACGACATCGCCAGATTGATCTCGTCACGATTTATCGGATGCTCGAAGATTTGGCCAAGGCCGGCCTGGTCCAATCGGTTATTTGGCGGGACGGTATTCGACGTTACGAATCATCGCTTCATGCTCATCATCACCATCTCGTCTGCGACAACTGCGGAGACGTGGAAGACGTGGTAGTGCCGCATGATCAGAAAATTGTGAAACTGGTGGCCGCGCGGCATCGTTTCCAAACGCGGCAACACTCCATGGAATTTTTCGGTTTGTGCGCTGATTGTCAACAACTCCGATGAAAAAAATACTGATTATCATTATCATCGCGGCGGTCAGTATAGGCCTGATTGTCTATTCCCAGCGGCAACCAGCAACAATAATGAACAGTAACAGCAAACTCAAGATCAGCACCAGTTTCTACCCACTCTATTACTTCGCCTCCCAAATCGCCGGCGCTCACGCCAACGTCTACAACATTACTCCGCCGGCTGCCGAACCGCACGATTACGAGCCGACCACTCAGGATATCGCTCGAATTGAAGATGGTCAGATGTTGATTTTGAATGGTACGGTCGAAGCCTGGGGCGATAAGATTAAAGACATGGTCAAAGGAACGAACGTGATGGTCGTGACAGCGGGACAAGGTTTACTCACCCACAACAGTACCGAAGAAGGCCAAACCGGTGTTGATCCTCATGTTTGGCTTGATCCAATTTTAGCTAAACAGGAGGCACATGTTAT
>JBGPHQ010000114.1:0-2857 GCA_041484505.1 Patescibacteria group bacterium | reverse complement strand
CTGGTAATGAGTACTGCCGCTACGTGGAGGAGTTAGAGACAGGTGACACACAGGCGAATGTCGACTTTCATAATTACCTAACAGGCGCAATCCACGGACAAAAGTTCAATGACTTGAACAACAACGGCAAGTGGGATGAAGGCGAGCCAACATTGAACGGCTGGACGATTTTCATCGACAGCAATGGAAACGGCAAGCTAGACAGCGGTGAACAGTCGATGCAGACCCAGACGCACAATAGTCAGGACGGCTGGTACTGGTTCACTGACCTTCAACCAGCCACCTATTCTGTTTGCGAACAGGGTCAAGCCGGTTGGACCCAAACCTTCCCTCAGGACGAAGGCGGCCAGGCCATCTGCCACACCGTCACGGTGCCACAGCCGAATCAGGACATCGATACCTGCCAATCAGTTTTCCAAGTAAATGCCACTGCTGATGCCCAGTCAATTTGCAACTTCGGAAACACACTTACACCAGCTCAACTGACGATCAGCAAAACCGATCACCGCGATATCGCCAATCCTGGTGACACCTCCACGTACGAAATTATGGTGACGAACTCGGGCGGCCTGGATGCCCACAACGTTAAAGTTGACGATACGTTGCCAAGTTTCCTAGGGGCACCAACCGACATCAACCCTTCGGCTGATACCTCGACGACCGGACACATCATTTGGAACAATCTGACAATTCCCGGCCTCGGCTCGATAACACTCTCCTACAAAGCAACGATCAACGCTTCCATGCCGGTGGGAACGACTATCCTTCACAACGAGGCTCAACTTGGCTGTAGTCCAATAATTATAACCCCTGACTCAGTCCGCATTTCTGTCCCGGATGCTTTGGTTTGTGATTACGCTAAAGTTCCGCCGGCCACCGACGATACCTCGGTCACGGTCGTTGTTCCCAGCTTATCGATCACCAAAACGAACAACAGCGGAACGTTCGTCAACCCCGGCGCAACAGTGACCTACACGGTGGTTGTCGGCAATAGCGCGAGCGCCACCCAGACCGCTTCGAACGTCAACCTGAATGACACCTTGCCAGCCGGATTCACCTACACCGTCGGCGGCGGTTCGGCCAAGTCGTTCCCGCTCGGCGCGATCGCCCCGGGCGCCTCGGTCACGACGACCTACTCGGTTGTGATCAACGGCTCACAAGTAGCCGGAACCTACACTAACACTGCCAAAGCTAAAGGCGATAACACGGCCGAAGTCTCGACCACCTCGAACGTTGTGGTTCGCCTGCCGGTAGTTCTCGGCGCCAGCACCGTCGCGACCGCGCCGGCCCTGATCTTAAAGAAAACGGTCAGCCCGACCACCACCAACCCCGGCAAGACCGTGACTTACGCCCTAGTCGTCACGAACACCGGCACGGGAAGCGCAACGAACGTTGTCCTAACTGACACCTTGCCCGCTGGATTCACCTTCGTCACTGGTGGCAAGAACACGATGTCATGGACCATCGGCACGTTGGCCGCCGGCGCCAGCCAAACCATTACGGCCAAAGTCAAAGTGGGCAGTAACGTCAAAGCGGGAACGTATACGAACCACGCTTCCGTCAAGGCCGACGGGCTCGACCCAGTCAACGCCCAAGCCAAAGTGACCGTGTTTGTGCCACAGGTATTGGGCTTGGCCGTCACTGGCGTTAGCTTCCGCGACTACCTGATCTTCAGTTTCGGCATCTTGTTGCTGGCCCTCGGTTTGGTCGGCATCATCGGTTTCCGCCGCCTGACCCTAGTTAAGAAATCCTAACCGGGCCTTTCTCCCACCCCGCCGCTCATGAGCGGCGGGGTGGTGTGTTTTTCTGCTATACTTAAAATATGAAACACATCAGTCGCTGTGCCTGGGTCAACCTCAATGTGCCACGCTACGTTAAGTATCACGATCAAGAATGGGGCGTGCCGGTGCGCCGCGACCGTAAAATGTTCGAATTCCTGGTGCTGGAATCAGCCCAGGCGGGTTTGTCCTGGCTAACCGTTCTGCGCAAACGCGCGGCTTATAAAAAAGCTTTCGCCAACTTTGATTATAACCGGGTGGCCAAATATACGGCGGGCGATGTCAAACGCTTGCTGAATAATTCCGGTATCATCCGCAATCGCTAAAAAATTACGGCCACCATCAAGAATGCTAAAGCATTTATTCGAGTGCGGGCAGAATACGGAACATTCTGTAATTATCTCTGGTCATTCGTTAATCAACAACCGCTCCAACCGAAACCTAAAACATTAAAAGACCTGCCAGCCAAAACCGCTTTATCAGAAAAAATCGCCCAGGATTTGAAAAAACGGGCTTTCTCATGGCTCGGCCCGACCGTAGTTTACGCCCACCTGCAGGCGACGGGCTTGGTGAACGATCATACGGTTGACTGCTTCCGTCAGCCGGATTTAAACTGACTCCAGTCATTCATATTTGTGCTATGATAAGAAAATGAAGGAATTTTTCCTCCTGATGATCGGGGCTGGCCTGGGCTGGATTGGTCAGTGGGCCTTCTATCGTTATCAGCAACGGGACGAACGGCGACAGGGGCCGCTAATTATTGTCAGTAAAGTAAAACGCCATGATTATTTAATGGCGGAAATCCGAAATTTAGGTTTAGATGCTTTGTCAGAAATGCAAATAGAAATAGGTTGGCTTGAAGCTGGGAAGAAGCAACGTCTTTTACTTGAACAATTCTTCCGCCCTGATCAAAACCCAGCCACCACCCCACCACTTCAATCCGAGTTACTTGAAAGCGGCGACCAGTTAGATGCTTTAGGAATCCCGGCCTATACTGACGATGGAATTGTTGATGTTCGAATCTCCGGCCTCGGCGTAAAAAGTCAACGCCTCTACAGTTTGGTCACCCAGATCGCCGT
>JBGPHQ010000113.1:0-2907 GCA_041484505.1 Patescibacteria group bacterium | reverse complement strand
ATATTCCAGATCAGGATATTCTAGCATTGCTGGAAAATATTATTATCAGTTTCCAGACTTCGACCGGAAAAGGTTTGCCACTCGGTAATTTGACCTCACAGCTTTTTGTGAATGTGTATATGAACGAGTTCGACCAGTTTATGAAAAGGAAATTGAAGGTCAGGCACTATATCCGTTACGCGGATGATTTTGTAGTGCTATTTGAAAGTAAACAATACTTAATCGATCTTTTGCCAAGAATTGAAATGTTCCTAACAGAAAAACTACGACTCGCGGTTCATCCGAATAAGGTTTCTTTACGGACTGTCTCGTCCGGCGTTGATTTTCTCGGCTGGGTGAGTTTTCCGTATCACCGAGTTTTACGAACAACAACAAAACACGGAATGTTTCGCCGCTTGACCGAACACGCGACTGAAGCCACGACACAATCCTATGTTGGATTACTGAAACACGGCAATGCGTTTCGGCTTCAAGAAAAAGTGATTGAAGAATTTGCCGCCAAAGGTAAAATCTGATAGATTTTACCCGCGGCCTCGGGCCGCGGAAAAACTTGAAATCGTCGAAAAGGCGCGCCCCGGGCGGCGGCTAGCGCGCGTAGGGTTTTAGCCGCCGCCCGAGAATTCCGCTCGAATGTATTCGTAATAGCCGTACCAAACAAATAAAATAGTACTCCCGGGGACATCACGAGATACCCCAACTTTCGATTAGAAACGTGTTATACTCCATTTTTCATCAATAAAGATTATATCTATGAAAACTCTAAAATGCGACATGTGCGAAGTCACGGCGAAAGGTGAAACATTTGAAACCTGGATGGAAGCGCTCAAATCTCATTACATGACTGCCCATCCTGAAGTTATGAGCGACACGAGTAAGACGATGGATGACATGCAAAAGTGGATGGTTGAAAATAAGGCTAGATTTGAAGCTGTCTAAACGCAGAACAAGAAGTTCAAAAAAGCAACTATAGTGGGTGCTTTTATACATCCACCTCCAACGTTATCTACGATCCGGTATCTAAAAAAGGTATCTAGAAAAACAGTTATCGATCCTCCAAATGCGTAATCGGTTCCTCGCCGGCCAGTTGGCGGAGGGTGTTTTTGAATTTGAGTTGCTGGATAAACAAGTCGTGTTCCGGTGGCAGGCGGTCAATCGTCAGCGGCGACTTGAGGTAGAACCCGAGCCATTCCTGAATGCCTTTCAGGCCGGCGCGTTTAGCCAGGTCGAGGAAAAGCGCCAAGTCGTGCACCACCGGCGCGGCCAGGATTGAATCGCGGCAGAGAAAGTTGATTTTGATTTGCATCGGATAACCCAACCAGCCGACCAAGTCGATATTATCCCAGGCTTCTTTTTCGTCGCCGCGCGGCGGGTAGTAGTTGATGCGGATTTTGTGATACAGATTGCCGTACAGCTCCGGGTACAAATCGGATTGGAAAATGGTGTCGAGGACCGAGCCTTTTGTGACCTCTTTCGAGCGGAATGAGCCGGGGTCGTCGAGCACTTCGCCGTCGCGGTTGCCAAGAATGTTAGTCGAGAACCAGCCACGCACGCCGATCATCCGCGCTTTAAGACCGGGGGCGATGATAGTTTTGAGCAATGTTTGGCCGGTTTTAAAATCCTTGCCGGTGATCGGCGCGCCGGTTTGGTCAGCCAGCTCGCGCAGGGCGGTAATTTCGCAGTTGAGATGCGGCGCGCCGTTGGCGTAGGGAATCCCGAGCTTGATGGCGGCGTAGGCGTAGAGCATGCTGGGGCTGATGCGATGGTCATCGGCGTCGAGCCCGGCCTCAAAAGCGGCCAGCGAATTATGCACATCTTCCGGCTCGTGATAAACCTCGGTACTGCCGCACCAGACCATGACTAATCGCGCGCACTTCTTTTCCTGTTTGAAGCGCTTAATGTCGGCCATAATTTCGTTGGCCATCGCCCGGCGTGAGCCGCGCTTCACGTGCGGCCCGTCGAGTTTCTTAACGAAGTCGCGGTCGAAAGCGCCCGGCCAGGGCTTAATCGCTTCCAACTCGGCCCGCACCGGTTCCAAGTCTTCCGGACGGAGGACGCCGGCCTTGACCGCCGCTTGGTAAGCGTTGTCGGGGAAAATGTCCCAGCCGCCGAAGACCAGGTCGTCGCGCTCTGCCAATGGGACCAGTTCGCGAATCAGCGGTTGCCTTGCTTGAGCCCGCGGGCCGAGGCGGATGTGGGCCAGTTCCGCGACCGATCCGAATAACTGCACCTTTCGTTTTTGAGAATTTAAAATGCCGGCCATGTACGTCGTCGCGACGGCGCCCAGGCCGGGCAATAAAACACCGAAGCGGCCGGTAGCGGGAGCGATAGTTGTTTTTTTCATAGGATAGTTTCCTTTATTTTTTAGCGGTTGATTTAGCGCCTAGAAGTTTTTTCAATGGTTGCCAGTAATAGTCCTGCCAGCCCTGCGCGACGGACTTGGCGAATTGTGGCGGCACGCCGTCATGCCGGAATAGCAACTTCGTTCCGCCCGGGGCCGGCAATAAGGTTAGGGTGATTGTCGACTCGACACCGGCCGGCCAATCATCGGCTCGCCAGGTTTGGACAATTTTTTTGTTGGGCACGAGTTCAATGGTAGTGCCGGTCGCCCAGCCATCGAACACCGTGAACTTGCCGCCCACCTGCGGGACGATGTGCGCCTCGCCGCCGGTTAGGGCGGCGTGCTTGGCGCTATCCAGCCACAACTCAAAAATCTGGCGCGGCAGGCCGGGGAACATTCCACCTTGGCGGATGACCACAAATTTATTTTGTTTCGACATAATCGGATAATAGCAAAAAACCCAAAAAAGCGCTATCTTTACAGAAGCTCAAGTAAGCGTTAGTCTATGGTTTGCTTTAGTCATTTGCCGCCGTGGTGGAATGGCAGACACGCTGGACTCAAAATCCAGT
>JBGPHQ010000112.1:0-3027 GCA_041484505.1 Patescibacteria group bacterium | reverse complement strand
TATCTACAACAAACACTACTTTTCGCGTCGGGGATTATTCAACCATGGCTTTCAAAAAGAAATATGATTTGATTATTACTGTCATTGGGTTTCACCATCAAACAAACGCCGGTAAGCGTCGCATGATCCGTCGAGTGTTCTCTGTCTTACGACCTGGTGGCACACTGATCATTGGCGATCTTATGACATATCGCCAGCCCAAAGTCGCGGCCTTAAACCAAGCTAAGCATATACATTACCTCGTTAATAATGCGGCGGATAATCGGACACTGGCCGAGTGGGCACATCACCACTTGTATCTTAATCAGTTGGCACCGATAGAAGATCATATTGAGCTGATGGAACAGGTTGGTTTTCGGGTTCGAATCGGAATGAAGAAATACAATACTATTCTCCTGATTGGGGAAAAGATTGGATAAGTAACTTTAGAAAAAGTCGGTGTCGGTTGACATGTCGACGGTTTTTCCCTATACTCTCAACGCTTTTATGGCCGACTTACCAATCAAAATCCCTGCCACCATCGTGGTCCGCGACTTCGCGGCTAAGCTTAGTTTACCAGTCACGGCCGTCTCCGCCGAGCTAATTAAGAACGGCGTGATGGCGGCGATCAACCAGGAAATTGATTTCGACACCGCTTCGATTATCGCCGAAGATTTAGGCAAACAAGTCGAATTAGAAACCGTGGAAGAGGCCGAACCAGCCCACCTCGGCGCAACGATCGAAGAATATTTGAAAGAAGCAGACGGGGCTGAACTCGTGACGCGCCCGCCAGTCGTGGTAGTCGCCGGTCACGTTGACCATGGCAAAACGTCGTTGCTTGACGCGATTCGCACCACGACCGTCACGGCCGGTGAGGCCGGCGGCATTACTCAAAAAATCGGCGCGTATCAGATCAACCAGCATGATCGCCTGGTCACTTTTATTGACACCCCCGGCCACGAAGCCTTCACCCAAATGCGAGCCCGCGGCGCTAAAATCGCCGACGTCGCTATTCTAGTCGTGGCCGCCGACGACGGCGTTAAACCGCAAACCGACGAGGCCCTCCGCATCATCCAAGTGGCCAAACTACCCTTTCTGGTGGCCATCACGAAAATCGACAAGCCGGAAGCTAACGCCGAAAAAGTTAAAAAGGAGCTGGCCGAGCGCAGTATTTTGCTCGAGGGCTGGGGCGGGCAGGTGCCGGTCGTCGAAGTCTCGGCTAAAACTAAACAGGGGGTCGACGACTTGCTGGAAGCCATTTTGTTGCTGGCTGATGTCGAGGCCGAAAAATTAAAGGTTAATCCACACCGCGACGCAATCGGCACCGTCATCGAATCCCACGTCGACCCAAAACAAGGTCCGGTCGCCTCCGTCCTCATCCAAACCGGCACGCTGAATGTCGGCGATGACCTAGCGGTCGGCCAGGTCTGGGGCAAGGCCCGCTCATTGAAAAATGACCGCGGCGAAGCCGTCAAAGCCGCCGGCCCATCCATGCCGGTGCAGGTGCTCGGGCTGAAGGCCGCGCCGCAAGTCGGCGATATCGTTCGCGTTTCGAGCGCCGACGCGAAGGAGCTGAAAAAAACGGTCAAATCGCACCAACTTCGCCATCATCTCAAGACGGTGGTCAGAAAAACCGCGCCAAAAAAAGATGCCGATGAAGACGAGGAAAAACCGGCCGTCAAAAAACTTTTCATCATTATCAAGACGGATACGCTCGGATCGGCCGAAGCCATAACCGAATCGCTCAAGAAAATCGAGCATCCCGAGGTGGCCGTTGAAATAGTCCAGCGCGGCCTCGGCATCATTTCTGAAGCGGACGTTCTGCGAGCCGAGGGCGCCAAGGCCAAGATTTTCGGATTCGCCGTGCCGGTTTCGCCGAAAGCCGACCAACTGGCCCGCAGTAAAAATATTCCGATTGAGATCAAAACCTACAAAGTCATCTACGATTTGATTGACGATATTACCGCCCAATTAACCGCCATGCTACCGCCAGTCCTCAGCCGCCTAGAGATCGGCCGTTTGAACGTCTTGGCAGTTTTCCGGAATGAGAACACCTTCCAGGTGGTCGGCGGTAAAGTCGTGGACGGGAAATTAGCTCTGGGCGCGAACATCGACGTCATGCGAGGTGAAAAAGTATTGGCTAGCGGCACGGTCGCCCAACTGCAACAGAATAAAGTCAACACCAAAACCGTCAGCGCCGGCAACGAGTGCGGTTTGAAAGTCGAGGGACAATCCGTCATCGCCGTCGGCGACACGTTAGTGGCTAGCGTGACCGAAACTAAGCAACGCCAACTGTCCGATCCGCCGCTCATATGAATGAACGAATCGAACGGTTAAACTCCCTGGTGCATAGGGAAGTCGCGGCCATTATCAGCCGCGAGATTGAGTTTCCGAGCGGCATGTTCGTGACCGTCAGCCGGGTCGAGGTGGCCGACGACGCGGAGAGCGCGAAAGTTTGGATTTCTGTTTTACCAGCCTTACATCAACAAGCCGCCTTGGACATCGTGACCGCGCGAATCAAAGACCTCCAGTCGATCCTAAATAAAAAACTGGTCATGAAATTCGTCCCGAAGCTGAGCTTTTTGATCGACGAATCCGTCGAAAAAGCCGCCGCCGTGACCCGAGCGCTTGATCTGGTGGCCGTTGATAATGGGCTGGGACTGGGGCTAGATGCCGTTAAAGTTGAGACGGAACGGCTGGAACGAGAGGCGAAGAAAGAGGCCTCCGGTTCTATCCCGATCGCCCCGATCTGACCTTAAACCATCTGCGCCTTGACCCAGCGCCACATTGACTGGTCCGGGTTTTTGATCGTTAACTATAATTATCCAATAAAAGCGGGGTATTAAAGGTTTTTATTGAAGTCCATGTGGCGCCTGGTTGACCAGTTTTATGCGATAGGGTAGAGTGGGTGGCTTTACTTACCTATGCCCACCGACACCCAATTCGCCCTCACCCTCGACCGGTTGCTTAAGCAGAGCAAGCGCATCCTGCTGACCATGACCACCGATCCAGACGGCGATAGCATTGGCGCGTTACTGGCTATGTGCC
>JBGPHQ010000111.1:0-3054 GCA_041484505.1 Patescibacteria group bacterium | reverse complement strand
CTTCGGCCAAATTTTGTCCCACGGGAATGGTCCGCGAACAAGCGTCACGCGGATATCTTTCAGTCCGAGGGTAGTACTGCCAGCCGACAATCCCGGCGTCTCGATGGTGAAGGTCAGTGTTTTTGTGGCTAAGCCGAGATCGCTGAGATTATAGGTCCGGTCAATAATGATGTCTTTTTTATCTCCGAAAGCGGGTGGTTGATACTTAGATACAATGTAATCGTATGGCGTCAGATCAGGTGAACCAGCCAGATTCAGCGAGTTGGCGCCAACTGGAATGAGATCAGATGGGGAAAGGGTAATTAAACCGTCGCTGGTGGCCGTTAAGTCGCCTTTAGAGATATCAACGGTGGTCGAACCGGTTAGCCCGCTAGCAGTTTGGTTGACTTTCAACTCCTTCAAATTGAGTTTTTTACCGGCCACCGTCAGCGTTTGCTTACCCTGATCGTGGTTGGCGGCGAAGGATAATGTTGAGCCGTTGGAGATTAGCTGTAACGGTTGGAACGATGGATCACCATAGGCCGGACCTTCCGCCAAGAATACGCGGCCGTTAAACGCTAGACGACGCTGGTTGCTGATTAGGTTGTTAAACACCACGTCTTCATTTGTGGCGATATCAACCAAATATGCGCCGGGTGACACGTGCTTGAGCGTCAGGTCAATGTGTTGCGAATTCCCGCGTGGGCCTTTCGAACTAGTGTTACCGTCGTCTGGGATAGTTATTGTTTTGAGCCAGGTTCGTGAGTCGCTCGTCAATTGATCGGCGCGGGCGACTTCGATCGTCATCGGATCAGCGCCAGTTTGTCGGTTCAAATCGATTTTATCAAAAGCTAAATGTAAATCTTCGTTCGCCGCGTATATGTAAAGTTGGTGGCTACCGCGGAAATTGTGATTGATCTCGATTGGCGATGAATTGGGTTGGTAATTAGGGATGTAAGCAAACGCCAGCTGATCGTAACCGACGGAAGCGACTGTGTCCAAGCTGGGCGGATTGGCACGGAAATCATTAAGTGACGTGTATGGCGTAACCGCCCGTTCGGTGGGCACAGTTTTTGTCTTAGCGTTTTTCCCGATTCCTTCGGTAATTTTTTCTTCACTCACATGCTTGTCGCGCATCCATAGCGTCGTCGTGCCATCAGTCACGTGTTTCCAGTCAAGGTTGTCCAGCGCCGCCGAATAGGCGATCGTGGAATAATCGCCGCCGTTTTTTGCCTTGGCATTCAGGGCGACGTAAGTTTGCGTCCCGGGCTTGAGCCTAACCCGCACCCGAACAGCCGCAATCAAGCGCGGAATGATGACCTTGAACGGAAATGAGTCAGTGGTTAGTTTCCAACGCAGAGCCGCGTCAGCCGTGCGGAGGAGGGTGGTCGCGGCGGCCGGGCTGACCACGCGGGTGACTTGTCCCGGACGATAGGTGTAAGAAACAGTCGGGGTCAGGAGGAAATGGTCGTTAATCAAAACCGCAAAAATAAGCAACGGCAAAACCACGCAGGCGATCTTTACCGCCCGCATGATTTTTTTATAGGCTGAGTGGTGATGGAGTAAATTGAGGAACATGGGGGTGATTGGCTGGTTGGAATACTATCTAATTTTTTACATTTGGCCAATGATTTTCAAGTATTCGTCGTGGGAAATATTTAAAACCCGCAAATTATTACGAATAATAAACACCGGTAATTGTGTATCGCGCGGGACTATCACGGGTCGTAACAAACCTGGACGCGAGTAGATCCGATGGTCTCCCTTTTCGCGCACCAATTCACAGCCCACGTACAACAAAAACCTCTCGAATCGCCGCCAATGGATCGGGGCGAGTTTAGGCATGGGTTAAGCCGGAATACGGACGCGGCTTTCCTCGTGAGCGACCACTACCGGTGGCACCCATTGATGTTCAACTTTTCGCCATCCCAGACCGCTTAAAACAGTTTCGAGGGTGTTTTGATTTTCAATTTCTTCAAAAAAAAGTTCGGCCGCTTCCTCGAACCGTCGCTTCGCTTGCTCGAAGGTTTTTCCGGAGGTAGACAAATCAAGTGCGGGAGTATAGGCAATAAATCGCTTACCCTCGCGGAGAATGGAAACCGGCAACATTACGTTACGAATAGGCATAAAGCGATATTATCAAATAACGTCTGTATTGTCTACCCCAGCACCATCCTGAGTCTGCCGAAGGGTGGTGCTGGGTGGGTTAAAACTTCGCCAAACTCGCGTTCGGCATGGTGACATCGGGCGTGAATATGTTAGGTTGCGCAGACTTGGCCGTGGTAGTGATAAGTTGAGCCGGCGCCACGGCAATCAATCCGTCGCTAGTGAAAATAGCGTCGCCTTTGGGAACCTCGATGGTAGTCTCGCCGCTCAGCCCGTTAACCGCCTGATCGGCTCGCACTTGTTCCAGAGCATAGTCATCACTCTTGAACTCAATATTTTGTCGACCAGTATAGTGATTAGCGGAGAACGTTAGTCTGGCGCCGTCGGTAGTCAGGAAGACCGGCGCAAAAGGTGTTTTTGAATAGGCCGGCCCCTCGGCTAGCCACACTCGGCCACTAAAAGCCAACCGCGATTGCTGACTGACGATATTCGTGATGAGCACGTCCTCGCTGGTGTTGATATCAATCAGATATAGTCCGGGCATCACTCCTGGCAATGAAAACGCTACGCGCTGTGGCCAGCCGTGCGGACCTTTCGTGATCGTGACGCCGTCATCTCCGACCGTCACAGTCTTCAGCCAGCTCGTGGTTGGCCTGGTAATCGAATCGACCTTCGCGATGCGGGCCGTTAAAGTATCAGGACCTTGGTAGCGGTTCAGGTCGACTTTGTCGAAACTTAATCGCAGAACTTCGTTGGCGGCGTAAACGTAAAGCTGGTGACTGCCGCGAAAGGTGTGATTAATGCTAATCGGTTCGGCATTTGGGTGGTAGTTCTTAACCTTGACCGCGGCCAGTTTTATGGCCAGTGTATTCCGGTTGGAAAATGTTTTAACGGCGTGATTTTTTGGTTTTTTAGTGATGGCGTAAA
The DNA here is from genome assembly GCA_041484505.1 of Patescibacteria group bacterium. Lineage (GTDB taxonomy): Bacteria > Patescibacteriota > Patescibacteriia > SBBC01 > CAIJZX01 > CAIJZX01. The sequence goes on along the minus strand of JBGPHQ010000111.1, from coordinate 42 downwards.
CCTGGGTGATATTGCCTGGATTCAAGTGGAAGATGAAGATAT
>JBGPHQ010000110.1:0-3063 GCA_041484505.1 Patescibacteria group bacterium | reverse complement strand
GTTTAGCCATAGGGTACGCCGCCGGTAAAACACAATAAAACGGCACCCCAGCAGTGTACCCTATCCGCCCGCGTCTGACAACCCCCTATCCCCCGCCGTGAACTCCACCGCTCACGCTCGCCGGTTCTTTTTCCGCGTGGATATAAACACACCCCGACGGACCGATGTGGACGGTATGTAGTTGACCGGCGGGAATGTGGATGTGATCGCCGGGGTTGGCGACGGTGCGTTTATGGTTGGTGGTGATGGACATCGAACCGGCCAGCACTTGAAAGGCCAAGTTGTAGGCGTGGTAATGGATCGGGTAAACGAAATTAGGCTCGTCGCGACGAACGACCACGCGGCGAAAACCGTGATTCTTGTATTCGGCGATGACGCTATCTTCGGCCAGGGTCATGACTTGAGTATAGCGCGTTTTAACGCTAGGACAAGAGTTGTCCGATTAATTTATCGTCGCGCCAAACGAATGGTTCCTGACTGTATTGTTCTGACACGCCTGAGTGCCGGTAATTGTAAGCGATATATTCAACTACCCGAGTCGCATCGCGCGCATCAATAATCAGCCAACAATGATAGCGTCGTTTCCAAATAGTTCCGTGTGACAACGTTCGTGAAAACGTTCCCTTAATGGATTTTACCAAGGCGCCAGGTTGCGGTTCGAGCGGACCGGAAAGTCCGCCCGAATACCAAGCGTAGTCTGTTACGGTCTCGGATGCTTTTTCTATGATCCTAGCGTCAGTCATACCGGCGGTGTCACGCGCTCCTCCGGCACAACGCACGCTTTCTAGTGTGCGTTGTGCCGAGCGTTGGGAACAAACCAGCAGGTGTAAATGATCCGGTAAAATCGCGTACACCAACGGCACAAACCCCTTCAACCGACAGGCCATCTGTATCATCGTCCCCAACCGCTCCGCTAGTTTGGGGTCGCTAAATATGGGCCGTCGCTGGTGCGTGACGGTTGTAATGAAACAAAGATAGTTTGGATTGTATGGAATCCGGGGCATTGCTGGCGAGCGCCAGCCACCACTTCTAGCCTACTTGTGGATTAATCCGTTGTCAACCCCGCACCAAGTTCGAACCAGGAGCGGACTAGAAAGTCCGCCCCCTTCCGCGGAGTGGTGACGCTCAAGCGTGCTAATTTTTATTACAGATAAACATTAAACAAAGGAACTTGGCGGACTTTCTGGTCCGCCAAAACCCTCGGCTAGGTTAGATATCCAAATTTTTTACGTATTTAGCCTGCGTAGGGATCTATGGTTTAGGTGTCACGTTAAAGTTTGGAGTAGGGCTGGTATTTCTAATAACGAATTTACGGTCGCCAGTGCCCCCGGCCACTGTTCCGTGCCTAAAATAATGACCCGCACACCAGCCGCCTGACCGGCCTGTAAGTCGGATTTCGCATCACCAATAAAAACTGCCTCCGGCGGGGATACCCTCAACTTCTTCAACGCATAAAGCAACGGCTCGGGATGTGGCTTATGTTCTTGAGTATCTTCAAACGCCGCAATTGCAGAAAAGTCTGCCTCGTAAGGCACGACGCGCCAGAGTTCAACTAAATGGGGTTTTATTCGATTGGTGACAATCCCTAGTTGAAACACTTTCGACAATTGTGGAATAACCTCTAGGACGCCCGGAATAGGACGTAGTAATTCCGCACCTGCCTCAATGGTATCCGACAGTGCCACCCACCGTTGAATATCGTCAGCCGTTGCCTGTGGGTAGACCCGGCGCAATGTCGCATCTAACGACAGATGGTTATTGCTCGGAAGCTCTGCTCCGGCGGGCAGAGCGCCGCTAATACGACGAAAGAACTCACGAAAAAATTCTGCATTAGCGGCGGCTGAATCCAACAGAACACCGTCGACATCAAAAAGAATGGCGCGAATCATGGTGAAACCTAAATATCTAAATTCTTGACGTACTTCGCCTGCGTATGGATAAATCTTTTTCTAGGCGCGACATCGGCGCCCATCAGAATATCGAACACTTCGTCGGCCTTTTCTACGTCTTCAATCGTCACTTGGCGCATCACCCGCCGCGCCGGATCCATCGTCGTTTCCCACAGCTGTTCCGGATTCATTTCGCCCAGGCCTTTGTAACGCTGGATGTTAACACCGGGAATGCCGGATTGTACGGTGGCCACACCGGCGTCTTCTGTCGGCGCTACCTCGACAGGCAAACCTTCCACTGTGCCATCGAGTTTCAACGTCACTGCTTTAACGGCAACTTTGCCTTTCCCCGCCTTGGCCTTGGTTTTAGCTGCGGTTTTTTCACCGCTGGCCGCCGCTAATTCTTTCGTCACTTTTTCCAACGCCGCGTCATTATAGACATAACGCGCGTCTTTGCCTTTCTGGACACGGAATAATGGCGGTTGGGCGATGTATAACTTACCCGCGGTAATCAGCTGGGGGAAATAGCGGTAAAACAACGTTAGCAGCAACGTCCGGATGTGCGCCCCGTCCACGTCGGCGTCAGTCATAATGATGACGCGGTGATAACGGAGACCGGTGATGTCGAATGACTCGCCGACTCCGACGCCGAGCGCGATAATGAGCGATTTAATTTCATTGTTAGCTAACATTTTATCGAGCCGCGCCTTTTCGACATTCAGGATTTTACCACGCAGTGGCAGAATTGCTTGAAATTCACGGTTACGTCCCTGCTTAGCGCTCCCGCCGGCGCTGTCGCCCTCAACCAGATAAAGCTCGGATTGGAGCGGATCGCGTGAAGAGCAGTCGGCTAGTTTACCGGGCAGGGCAAAACCGTCGAGCGCGCCTTTGCGTAGAACCGAGTCGCGGGCGGCACGAGCGGCGACGCGGGCGCGGGCGGCCAGGACCGCTTTGCCGATGATGGCTTCGGCATCGCGCGGATGTTCTTCGAGAAACGTCGCGAAAGCTTCAGCCACAATCGAGTCAACCGCCGGTTTAACGTCGGCGTTACCGAGCTTGGCTTTGGTCTGGCCTTCGAATTGCGGGTCTTTTAGCTTCACGGAGATGACCGCGGTCAGGCCCTCGCGTACGTCCTCGCCGGTCAGGTTCTCGTCTTTTTCCTTGATATAGCCCT
>JBGPHQ010000109.1:0-3177 GCA_041484505.1 Patescibacteria group bacterium | reverse complement strand
TATGGTCACCTGGCATCAGCAGACGGACGGCATATTGGGAACGCTTAAAGGCGCGCCGGCGGAAGTGCTGACCCACTGTACATCCATTTGGACGTCCGGCGGCGTGGTGTCTTTGACAGCGGCCAAACACGCTGAAGTTTTGAGGGTGTTCGAAAGTTGGGCGGACGACGCTTTGCGCGGACTGGCGGTGGCGCAAACCCATTGGCCGCAAGCGCCGAACATCGTTGATCCCGACGGTTTAGGCCGTGAATTTACGTTCGTCGGATTGTTCGGGTTGGCGGACGCGGTCCGGCCGGAAGTGGCCCAGGCGGTCGCCGCTATGCACCAGGCCGGGGTGCGGACGATCATGCTGACCGGCGACCACCAAAAAACCGGACTGGCGATTGCGACTATGGTCGGCTTGGTTAAACCCGGTGACCGCGCCGCCTTACTTGACGGTAGCGAGGTTGACCGCTTAAACGATGTTCAACTTGCGTCGCGATTAACGACGGTCACCGTGGCGACGCGTCTGACGCCGGATCATAAACTCCGCATGGCCCAGCTCTTAAAACGGGCCGGCGAAGTGGTGGCCATGACCGGCGACGGCATCAATGACGCGCCGGCTTTGCTAGCGGCGGATGTCGGGGTGGCGGTCGGGCGACAATCGAGCGACGCGGCTAAGGAGGCGGCCGACGTGGTGTTAGTTGACGGCAATTACTCTAGCATCGTGGCCGCTATCACCGAGGGCCGCCGCATCTATCGCAACATCCGGCGCGCGCTGGTCTACTTGTTGGCTTCCAATTTAGGCGAACTCGGCTTGATCATCATGACCTTGTTGCTGGGCTGGCCGTTGCCGTTGCTCCCGACCCAAATCATCTGGCTAAACGCGATTACCGACCCGTTCCTCGGTATTTCTTTAGCGCGCGAGCCGATCAGCCCGCTGGTGATGAAAGAACAGCCGCATGATCCACGCCTGCCGCTCATTGCGCCTGACGTCTGGCGCCGGATCATCGTTGCCGCCTTAACGCTGGCCGTCAGTAGCCTACTGATTTTTATCCTGGCCCACCGGTCGGCGCGTTCGACCGAAGAAGTTTTTGCTCTGACCTTGACCACTCTGGCTTTCGGCGAGTGGGTGTTAGCCATTACCGCCCGGTCGTCAATTCGGTCCACCTTCTCGCTGACCGTGCCCAACCCCAGCTTACTCGTTTCGTTCTTGGTGGTGGCCGTGATGCAAGTCGCGATCCTGTACCTGCCGCCACTGGCTCGACTATTCCGCGTTGCGCCGCTATCGCTGACCGACTGGTTATTTGTTATAATCGGGATCACCCCCGTCTTGTTAGTTGAAGAACTGCAAAAATGGCGCTTACGCAAACGATATTTTAATCGCCCGCTAATTCGCCCCCAACTCGCATGACCTCGTTAGAGGTTAGCAAACAGACTGATTCATCCTTCACTATTTTACCATTTGATTCAGATACTAACATTTGTCGGTCGCCCAGCTTATGCCTGGTCACAGCACATGGCATGCCAGCCCATTTAATATTTTACAGAGTTTATGAATAGTAACGCCATCTCTAACGGGGTGAAGCGCCGACCCGTGATCATTTTTTTTATTCTGGCCCAATTTGTCTTGCTAGGCATCGAACTTTTTACTCATTACGATGATGCCGGTCGGCAGGCGGCGTTAGCCCTGACGAATATTATTTCCGGCGCGGCGATTCTGTGGTTTGATCGCTGGCTCCGCCAACGCGGCGGAAAAATATCGCTCGTGACGATCGTCTTGATTGTCGGCGCGGTCTGGCTTGACGCGCTCGGTAATTTTCAACATTTATACGCCGGCTTCTGGTGGTGGGATCGGCTGACGCACACCGTCGGCGGCATGGCCCTCAGCGCCGGGTTCATTGATCTATTTCTAGCCTACCGCGCGACCGGAAAACTCCAAGCGGGGTGGGCCTGGACGGCGTGGATGGGCGTCCTAGTCGGCCAGCTGGTCGGATCGCTCTATGAAATCAGCGAGTGGCTGGGCGACTTTTGGTTCAACACGCACCGCGTGACTGGACCGTATGATACCCCACATGATTTGTTTCATAATTTGGTGGGGGGATTAGTGGTTTTGGCGCTAATCCGTATGTTTCGACGCAAAACATAGGTAGTCGACCGGGCAAAAATATGGTATACTATAGCCCTGATTGATTTAGTGTTTTACTCGTGAAAAACCGAACTCTGGCGGTCGAAACTACTGGTGCGGTTGGCCAAGAAGTGACCCTTAAAGGCTGGGTCCACGTCCGCCGCGACATGGGCCAGATTATTTTTGTCCATTTACGTGACCGGTCTGGGCAGGTGCAGGTGGTGTTCGTGCCGGGTGAGTGTCCGGACTATGGGCTAGCTAAAACTTTGCGGGATGAATTTGTGGTGGAAATAAGTGGGCTGGTGGCTGAACGGGGAAAGAAAAATGTTAATTTGAAAATGCCGACCGGCACCGTCGAGGTGCAGGCCCGGAGTCTGGTGATTTTAAACCAGGCATCAACCCCACCATTCCCCTTAGATAATACGAAAACAGTCAATGAGGACACCCGATTAACCTATCGATATCTCGATCTTCGCAGCGATCGAATGCAAAAGAATATTCGTCTTCGCCATAAAGTTATTAAATTCATGCGCGACTGGTTGGATCATGAAGAATTCATCGAAGTCGAAACGCCTTATGTGACCAAGGGAACACCGGAGGGCGCTCGCGAATTCATCATTCCTTCGCGTCTTCATGCCGGACAATTTTACGTCTTGCCTCAAAGCCCGCAGCAGTTTAAGCAATTACTGATGGTGGGCGGAGTGGAGCGCTATTTTCAAATTGCTCGCTGTTTTCGCGATGAGGACCAGCGTGGCGACCGTCAGCCAGAGTTCACCCAACTTGACCTAGAAATGTCTTTTGTGACGCAAGACGATGTGTTGCAGTTGAACGAGAAACTCTTCACGGACCTGGTCGCGGCAGTTACGCCTGACAAGAAACTCGCGACTTCTCCCTTTCCTCGATTGACCTACGCTGAATCGATGAAAAAATATGGAACGGATAAACCCGACCTTCGTCGGGATAAAAATGATCCAAATGAACTGGCTTTCGCCTGGATCGTAGATTTTCCTATGTTCGAAAAAGGCAATGATGGCGGCGTCCAATCCGTCCATCATCCTTTCTGTATGCCG
>JBGPHQ010000108.1:0-3207 GCA_041484505.1 Patescibacteria group bacterium | reverse complement strand
ATATCCATAACAATATGGAGGGGCCAGGCCAGCATTTCATATTGGGGCTGGCGGAAATACAGCCAGACGAGCGCAAAGGCAACGGCAAAGATCACGAGGCTGTGCGAAAAACTGTATATAAGAGACACCGCTCCGGGGAAAACATCCGATGCAGGCGGTTCGACGTTGGGCGCAGGAGCATGCAAGACAATAACGCGATAAAGTAGAATTGGAAAAAACCAGCCAAATGCGATGAGATCAGGAAATACTCCCCAGAAAAAGGCCTTAAGATAAGAACGCCTGGATTTCGGGAAAAAGGCCGCGCCACCATAAAGTCCGTGCGCCAAAATATCCATAAGTCAAGATGAGGCGGTTTCAATACGAAGTTTCCGCCTACAACGGTTATTATAGAGCCAACTGTATGCACATGAAAGAAGTAGGTATTCCCTGGCTTTTTTGGTATCCTCAGGCACTCTGCTGCAATTGACAATTAATATATTAGATGCTATAATATTAAACATGAGCTGGTGGAAATATCGGCCGCAGACAGCAGCTATCTTACGCATTATTTTTATCGTAAGCGGCCTTTTGTTTCCTGCACTGCCAAGCCAGGCTGCCGATCTTGACCCGACATATGTAAACATGGTCGCCTCCCCCCAGGCGCTCCACAGCGGTGAATTGATTACGCTTAGCTGGACTACGGCCAATGCCACCTATTGCTATGCCTATGAAGGTTGGCAGGGTTCGCGCCCGCCTGTCGGCAAAGAAACATTTGTGTTCACCGGCAATAATTATTTTACCCTTCGCTGCGGCAACCAGAATTCGTACGGTACTGGCACTGGATCGGTCGCCGTAACCGTTTTACCCCCTGGCGCACCGAGCACAGGCATCCCCGCCCGTTTCACCGCGAGCTGCTCGGCCTATCCGCCTACAGGCGGAACTAATACTACTTACTCCTTCGCCGCCGGATCTTTCGGTGGCCAAGCTCCGCTTTACTACTCTTGGAGTGGCGACGTATGGGGCGGGCAGCAAACAATGCAATGGACATTCACTACCGACGGCCTCAAAACAGCGCGTGTCCGCATCACTGACGGTAGAAACCTGACTGCGGAAGCCACCTGTGCCGTACAAGTTGGTAACGTGGCTGCGTCGCCTCCGTCGCAAAATCAATTCGGCTTCGGCACTCCCCTTTTTAACCAAAGCGTTAATATGCCCATAGTGATAAAAGGCACCGGGATTGTTCTGCCTTCGCGCGATCTTCGGTATGCGCTCGGCATTGGACCAACACGCCAAGTGTCCGATATGTTGGTTCGCCCCGCCAAAGAACCGGCAGCAATTATTGCTTCGGGAGCTGTGACTTCGCTTTCGGCGGCTACGTTTGATACTCAGCGCACCGCGACTGTAAGCAACAATGTCGCCGCTGTTTCAAAAACCGAAGCGGCAGTAAAAGCCGGTTCGTTTAATCTGCTTACAAACTTTTTAACATTTCTTACCTGGTACATGATACTTTTGGTTGTCTTCGGCATAATTTTCTTCTTAGTAGCTGCGGCCCTAAAGCGAAGAAAAAAGACAGACTACGTCGTGAGCAAGCCGTTTGAGCCAGTCTTCCCGACCAGCTCACGTACTCTTGATTAAATTAAATCGATGTCGTATAATACCGCTCTATGAAACCTATGACTCTATCAAAGAATTATCTGTACCTATTGGTCGTTTTGGCGCTTGTGGGTGCCACCATCCTTGCCATGCAAGGCGCTTCGGCGACATATTCGCATTGCGACAAGGATTACAGCGGTTATGGATATGGCCACCACGATGAATGCAAGCCTTCGCCGGCTCCTTCACCAACTCCCTCACCCTCTCCGGCGCCATCACCGTCTCCCTCGCCATCACCTGCACCCTCACCAACTCCTCCTCCCTCATCCGGCGGTGGAGGCGGCAGCGGCCCCTCGGGACCAACCGTCAGACTCACGGCCAACCCATCCACAATCACGCGGGGTGAAACTTCCGTGCTCAGCTGGACTTCCGGCAACGCGACCAAGTGCCAAGCTACCGGCAGCTGGACTGGCAATAAAGCAACTACGGGCGAGGAAACAATTTCACCGGATGTAACGACTATATATGGCCTGGTATGCACCAATGATGTCGGTTCGGGCGCGGCACAAACCATGGTCACCGTAGTAACCCCAGGCACAAATGCTGGCGGAGGCGGTGGCGGTACGCCGCAAGTTGACGGCGCTTCGACAACTGCGCCTTTCTATATCGCTTGCGTGGTAAGCCCGGCTAATGCTCCGGTAGGCAATTATGTAACGTTTGTGGCCGGTCAGTCCGGTGGCATCGCTCCGTTTACATATGTGTGGACGGGCGATGTTTCGGGCGTGAGCAAAGCCGCACGACCGTTTTTTAACACCCCCGGCATAAAAAGAACTACGCTCCTGGCTCGCGATGCCGCAGGCAGTGTCGCCCGAGCGCAGTGCGCAGTAAATATTTATCAGCCCGCGACTACAACTGTAATCCGGCCAGCTGCGCCAAAACCGCAGCCAGCTCAGGCACCATGCAACTGCGCGACCACTACGCCCCCCGCACCTACGCAAGCAGTAGCACCAGTTTGCCGAACTTACACCTCGTGCACCGACGGCCTGACTTATGTAACCAATGGCCAAGCTAACGGCGCCTTTATAAACGGCGTGCCTACGCAGGGCGAAACAAGACTTGTATACGACGCCACGACCAACCAGTGGAAGCTCATTTCGGATTCGCCAGGCGGTATATCAGATGGCGGGCTTACAAATACCGCTCAGAGTGGACTGGCTAGCCTCTTCATAACAGCCAGCGGCAACCCTTCGCGCTTTACCTTTCTCCTCATCTGGTACTTCATGCTGCTTTTCCTCATTGGATTCGTAGCGCTCCTCGTCTCAACGCTAAGACGGAGATAAAAAATAAGTCTCAACAAAAAATCCGCTTAGGCGGAGTTTTTGTTTTCAAAATTATTGGACTCTCCTCAGTGCCTCCTCAGCAAAAAATATAATATCAGGCATAATTTGATATTTTGGATCGTGAAGTTCTTCGCCCATAAACCAACGAATTTCGTCATGCTCTTCTGGGGCCAGGGTGACTTGGTCTGATTTCGCCCGCGCAAAATACTCAAGCGCGATATGCCGATGTCCATCTTTAATGGGATGGATATCTAAATAGGCTGGGATTCTAAGTAGTTTCTTAGCGCTACCTTCT
>JBGPHQ010000107.1:0-3267 GCA_041484505.1 Patescibacteria group bacterium | reverse complement strand
TCCATTACTGAATCGAATAACTTTTACATACATCGTATTTAACCATGCGGTGCGCGCCTCGTCATATGCCTGTTGTTGTTCAGTACTATGCCCTTCACCGTCAATTTCCACTACCAGCCTTTTTTCGGGACAATAAAAATCTACAATATAGTTACCGATGCTATATTGCCGACGAAACTTTAAATCGTGAAATCTTCGGGCTCGCAGATAATTCCACAAGGCTTGTTCCGCCGGTGTTGATCGACGACGTAACGTCCGGCGTCGCTCAAGATATTTATTAAGCACGCGAATACGGGGCATAGAGGCACATTATGCCAAGCCACCGCTGATATATCCGATCGCGTAGGGAGTATAGCGGGTTTCAACGAGCGAGGCAAGCCCAGCACCACAATAGCCTGAACGTGAATACTGATTTATTGATCTTTTTAGTTAGACAAAATAAATACCAAGAAACGGTGCCCTGGCTATTGTGGTACTTGGCAAGAAAAACCACCTGAGTATATTCAGGTGGCCGGATGTCGGAGTCCGCGCCAGGTGATTTCGAGGTAGATAACCGGAATGGCGATAAAACACCCTGTACCGGCAACAAGGAACGGCCAGTTCGATGCTTCAAATGGCGGCCACGGAACCAACATGCTGGTCAAGGTCAGCCAGAACGTAATGAAGGTTCTATTCATCTTTCCCTCTTTCAAGTTTAGGGCACGCCAAGCAATCTGTGGCTACCCTACAGCAGATAGTATTAGGGTGTCAACCCCCACACCATTTGGGGGGAACTCAAGTTTATCCTCAAAGCGGAAATGTAGTATGCCAATGCCGCATTTAAGGAAAATCAGTAGTGTTGCCCAATGGTGTGGGGGTCAATTATACCGAATGGTTTTCCGCCGACTGCGTTGGCCCCGGATAATCACTAACCGAGACACGGGGAGATGTAAATGATTGGCCAGCAACTTTAAAATAGCTTCATTTGCCTGCCCCGCATCCGCCGGCGCGGCCACGCGCACGATAAACTGGCCGTTCCGTTCAACTATTTCATTGCGCTTCGCGCGGGGCATGGCTCTAACTTCGATTAGCGGCATGCCGGTAAACCGCTAACGTTTCTCGCGCCGCCCGCTTCCAGGAGAACTGTTTAGCTTGTTTAATACCGTCGGCGCTCATCCGCTTGGCCAGCGCCGGGCGAGTCAGGATTTTGCGGATGTTTTCGGCCAGCGCGTCAACGTCGGCCGGATCGATCAGCATCGCCGCTCGGCCGGCGATCTCCGGCAAGGACGAAATATCGGTGGTAATGACCGGCGTCCCGAGTTGCATCGCTTCGAGCACCGGCAGACCGAACCCTTCATAGCGCGACGGGAACACGAAGACCGACGCTTCGGCCATCATCTTTATTTTATGATTGTGCGGCAAATAGCCAAGCGCCCGAAGGGCGGGTGATTTTAGCGTCGCGATCAAATCGATCACTTCCTGCCCGCGGTAACCGACCCCACCGGCGATCACCAGCGCCGCATCCTTAACCGTCGCCGGTCGCAGGCTAGTTAGGCGTTGCCAGGCCTGAATCAGCGTCGTTAAATTTTTTCGCTGGTCAATTGTCCCGACGTAGAGCACAAATTTCTTGGGTAACTTGTATATTTTTCGAACATCAGCCGTCCGGTCACGCAGTTTCAGGAGCGCCGTGTCGGCCGCTTCTGGCACCACGAACACTTTTTTTGACGAAATATTGAACAAGTTTAGGAGATCGCGCTTCGTCGCTTTGGAAACGGCAATGACCGCCGCGGCTTTTTTCACTGACTGCGGCACCAACAAGCGCGTCGAGGCAATCTGTGAGGGAAACCATTCGGGATGGTCGTAGATGGCCAGGTCATGGATCGTCACCACCGTCGGCCGATTGTAAGACAGCGGCCTGACATTAGCCGGCGCGTGAAAAACATCCAGCCGGTCGCGCGTTAAGTACGCCGCCAACAGCAGATGGGTATAAGCAAACGGTAGAAACTTGCGGTACCGCGAAAATGGCAGACGCCGAACAGTCACATTCGCCCGTTCAAAATCATCGGTCACCGCCCGCGGCATCCGATGATCGAAGTATAAAAAGTATTCATCCGTGCGATTAATATCAAGCAACGCCTTCACCAGGTGGAAAGTATAATGTCCGACGCCGGCCCATTCGCCCGACGCCGGGTTAAGCATGGTTGTACAGTCAATGCCGATTATCATGGTGTAATGTGCTCGTCCCCTCTCCTGCCCGAGGGGAGGGGTTAGGGGTGGGGAGGGAGATTGCAGTCTATCCCAATTCTCATTTTTTAATCACGCCCCTCAAGTTCGCGGCGCACGCCCTGCCAGCCGAAAATAACCAGAATCAGGCCAGTCAAGGTCGACAACATCGCGGACAGGAAAGTCCGAATCGGCATCCAGTCGACCAAGGACAAATTATGGACGTTCCAGACCGCCCCCAGAATAAAGACCAGGCCCAAACCCAGGGCGATACCGGCGAGCATGAATTGTTGGTGTAAATGCTTCATCTGTCTTTAGAATAGCACAACCTACACCCCCACACCATTTAGGGAAATTATTGTTTTATTATTCAAGCGGAAACTTTTCAGTCATTCCCCGTCCGTACGATAAACTAATTTAATCCAAATGGTGTGGGGGTTACATTTTTTCCGGAGCCGAAATACCCATCACCTGGAGTGTTTTTTGCAACACCAGGCGTGTCGCTTTTACCAGTTCCAGGCGGTGCGCCCAAACTTTATTTTCATCAATCACCCGGCAGTGGGTATAGAACTCATGAAACTTGGTGGCCAATTCGATCGCGTAAAACGGCAGTTTCTGCGTTTCATGACTTTGCGCAACGTCGCGGATCAGGCCCGGAAATTGTAACATGGTTTTAACTAGGTTGAGTTCCGACGTCTGCGGCGTGGCTTTTGATTTAACCCGCGGTAACTGGCCGACTTTTTTCAAGAGACTAGAAATCCGAGCATGGGCGTATTGCACATAGAACACCGGGTTCTTTTCCGATTTTTCTTTAGCCAGGGTCAGATCGAAATCCATGTGCGTCGACGGGCTATGCATCAGGAAGAAAAACCGCGCCACGTCCAGACCGACTTCATCGACTACTTCTTCGAGCGTCACGTATGTTCCGGCGCGTTTCGACATTTTCACCTCTTGTTCGCCTTGCATTAGCCGCACCAATTGCACGATTTCGACTTGCAACTTTCTGGCAAAGCCGAGGGCCGAGACCGCCGCTTGGAGTCGGCGGATGTAACCATGATGATCCGC
>JBGPHQ010000106.1:0-3311 GCA_041484505.1 Patescibacteria group bacterium | reverse complement strand
CTCGGCACTCGATCCAGGCGGTCGATGAATTGCGCCATCGCCACCGCGCCGTAACGTTGCAATAGATCGTTAATTGTCGCCCGGCTGGCGGCGGCGCCAAAATCTTCGCGGTTTAGTCGCGCTTGGTAACTGAACGCGCCGGCTTCACCCGGGCGGCGAGTTAATATCCGCTGGGCCACCAAGCGATTCATCACGGTCATGACGGTGGTATAGGCCACCCGCCGGCTATGTAAAGCATCCACCACGTCACGCACCGTCACGGCCGACCGGTTCCAAACGACCGCCATAATCGCCTCTTCCAATGCGCCGAAAATATATTTCTGTTTAGCCATGGCTATCCGTCTTTAACAAATAATCCCTACTACACAGTGTAGCAGGGGTGCTGTGGTTCGACAAGACCACTAACTGAAATGGTTTGTTTGGCGGTCGATTACATCACCAACAGCGCGCCGCCTAAGAACACCACCAACAGCGACATGATGATGGTCGGATGGTGCTGGTGCCGCCACTGCACCACGATGTTCAACGTCGCGCTGATGAAAATCAGCGCCAGGAAAATGGCCAGGAAGGCGCGCGAGTAGAATAGCAATCTGACGGCCGCCACAAACGGACCGCCGGTGTCGGCCACTACCCCGGTGGTAAATATGGTCGGATCGGCCAAGACTGTTTTGACCTGGTTGCCGGCCACATCAACGGCCGAGATGGTCAGGACGCCGGCCACGGCTGATGGGGCCAGACGAATAGTGCCGGCATAGACTTGGCCATGCAAGGTGAGTGGCGTGGCTTGGCCGCCGGCTGTCAGCCGGACCGACGACGGCTGACCGGTGACCGTCACGGCGACATCATACGCCTGTTGATCGAGATATGACGGCAGTACGATTGAGCGCTGGACTTCAATCGCCGGCGCCTGGGTATCAAAGGTGACCGACCGGGCCGGACTTAAACTGCTGGTTAAGCCGCGGGCGGTGGCGGTCGTTTGCACCGTGGCTGGGCCGTCGCTCAACGGCTGAGACGGCGTCACCGAGTACAGACCGCTCACATCAGCCGTCGCGGTTGCGGTGCGGATACCGTTGACGAACAGCGTCACGGTTGACCCCGGTTCAGCCCGACCGACCACTTCCGGCTGGTTGGTTCGCACGATCGAGGCGGCCTCCGGTGTGACGATCATCGGCACGTCCGGGGCGGTAGGCGGAGTCAGCGCGGTGACTTCGCCCAATACTTTTGTCGGCGGCGTTTGGGCCAATTGCTGTTTCGCTTGGGCTGGCAACGGTGTTTGGGCCGGGACCGCGATTGTTTTGCTGGTCGGCAAAGGCACTGGCGCGCCGAACATCTGGACCACAATAATCGAATCAGCGCCGTTGATTTTAGTGTTCACAACCGCCACCCCGATATCTTTGAACTTAGCGCTCAGCAGGTTACTGCGGTGCGACGGCGATTTGAGCCAGGCGGCGATCACGTCTTCGCTCGAGATAAAATCAAGCGCTAGGTTCTCACCGGCATAGGTATAAGAATACCCGGCTTTCTTAAACCAGGCCCAGGGGGTCGTGCCGGTCGGGCTAATGTGGGCAAAGTAGTTCTGGCGGGCCATGTCGGCCGCTTTGCTGTCCGCCGCTTTGGTTAACAGCGGGTTGGTTTTAAGGACCGCCACTTTTCGTTGCTGGCGAGCTTGATTAGTGAGGGTGATGATGGCGCTCGGCGTCAAGTCAGAGACGCGGGCCAGGCTGGCATAGAAACCGATGACTAGAATGGTTAAAACCTTAACGCCAACGATAATCGCCGCGTAGGTGTGTAACCACGGCCGGCGCAGAGCGTGCGGCCGATAATCATTCCCGTGGTGCGGAATGAAGGCGTTTTTCAGGTGGTGGCGGATGCGAGCCATAGCGAGTTAGTAACGAAGCAGAATATCACAAATATGTAGTGTTGTCAACCCAGCACCACTTTGACCTGTTCGATATTTGTTTTCTAAGCAATTGTTTTTTAGAGACATTAATTTTCGGCATAATTATGAATCGGCCAAAGTGGTGCTGGGTCAACCCCGTTAGAGTAACGGAAAAGCATTCATCCCGCAACTTGGCGCACGATCGTTTGGCACCGCCTCGAACCTTGATACACTTCACCGATGTAAGTCGGTAAACTTGCTCGCTGGCACGGCCAATGTCCCGGCGCTTCAGAAAACAATATTTGAGTGTTAAATAATTTTGGGTCAATGTCAATTTTTGTTTTGGCAAAATCTCCGGATAAAATGAGGCGGGGGTGTGATTTCACGACAGCCCAAAGTTCCGACCTTAATAATTCTTCAACGTTTTTTATCACTACGATGCGCTCGCCCCAATCTTTCAAGGCGCACAGCGAGGTCAGTAAGTCTGTCCCGCGCCGCTTGAACAATGTCACTAGTTGCATCTCTACCAGGGCTGTCGCCGCCAGGCTACCAACAGCGGAATATTTTACGGCCGGTTTATTCAGGGCCAGCTCATACTGCCAGGCGCGAATCGCTTCTCCGTTGGCGCACATAAACACCATTCGCTCGCCGCGACGAATTAAATCGGCGGTTAACGCCACGGTAAAAAATGACGCTCCGGCTTTTGACGCCCCATGAATTAGGATCGGCCAGTCCGCCGGTGGCCAGGTTATTTCCCGGCCGGTGGCCGCATCAACTGGTTGCCACATCGTTATGGCGACAGCGGTCGGTCACGCAAAATCGAGAAAACCCACGTTTCTTCGGAATCGACCGCTGTTCCCTTTCTTTTCCAGCCGTCACCGAACACCAGGGGTCGCAGTTTTTGGACGACTTCGTGGGTCGGTTCGGTGGCGTTGGCCCCGAGATCTTCTTTACTCAACGGCCAGGTCGCATAATATTTCAGCGTGCGATCAACGATAGCTTGGGCGTCTTGTTCGAGCAGTTCAAGATACGTCTGAATTTTTTCCCGGCCGATGATCGGCGGGCCGTGAGCCGGGTAGTACTGCTCGATGTCCATCGTTCGCAAATGACGGAGCGATGCCATCGCCTGATAAACGTTGGCTTCTGGCAAAAAAAGGTTGATCCGGTCGGCTTGTGCTGATTTACTGGTGGAAATAAGATCACCGCCAATAAAGATCTTGTGGTCCGGCTGGTAAAAACCAACTTCTCCCGGCGCGTGGCCAGGCAGAGAAACAATTTCTACGATGCCGGAAATGGTTTCGAACGACCCCGGCATGTCGTGGAGACGCCCGGCCACGGCCCTTTTTTTCGCTGCCCGTTGGGTGCCGGGTAGAATAGTCGATCGCGGGTTATTGAGAGCCTTGGCGATGACGTTTTGGAACAGTGCGTCCCG
>JBGPHQ010000105.1:0-3326 GCA_041484505.1 Patescibacteria group bacterium | reverse complement strand
ATCAGTACCAACACCAACCGCCAGAATCCGCGCCTTAGCATCGCCGATCGCGCCTTTGATTGCATTCGCCCGAGTAACGGCGGCGGCTACGGCGGCTGGATCATCCGTGCCATCACCAGATGGGACGGCGGGGTTGCCACGCTTGTTAGGGTTACCGTCGGTGGCAATAACTAAGAGATTAGGTTTAGCCGGTCGCGGGTCGAATGTAGCGTAAGCCACGGCTAGTCCGTCATCCCAGTTGGTGTACTGCGTGGTGGGCGATACGCCAAGTCCGGCAATCGCGGTGGCGGCTTGGGCCGCAGTCATCGAAAAATCATTCGCCGGAGAATGTGAACCAAGCGTGCCAAATTTAGACAAGCTGAAAACTGTCGGGGTCGTGGCAAAAGCCGAAGTAAAATCAGTCAACGCCGATTTCAACTGGCCCATCTCACCAGCGTCGATGCTGGTGGACACGTCGGCTAACAAAGCAATATCCAGACCGCACGATTGGCCGAGGTCGGGGTTTTTAGTTACATCTTGCGGTGGTGGACCGGCGGTGTAATAAACGGTGATGCGAATGTGATCAACCCGAGCTTGGATTGACCCACCATTGGAAGTATCCTTTTTGGCGGCAAAAACAAATCCAAAGTTCAAAGCATTGATATCAGTGGGAGTCCATGTTTGCCCCCATAGATCAGAAGAAGATCCGTAAGTGCTGTACCCATCAGTCGTACCCCAAAAACTAGAGTCGGCTTTGTTCGTACTGCCGATGGTCCCGCCCTTAACAATTCGAACTGAATTGTCTTTAATTCGATCCGAGTTGTCAGACGATTTCTCGACTTCCACCTTGATGCCATCAATCGTGGCTCCGACCGGAACAGAAAAACCGAAATTCGTGGACTTTAAGTAGTGGCTGATATTATTGTCATTCAAACTGACGGTCGCTCGACTATCATTTGATGTCTGAGCGTTCGAGGTGCTGGACCAGTCTAACGTTCCGACACTGCTATCGTTGGCGAATGTCGAACCATTGTTTGGTCCTAGAGTAGCCGCACTAGCCGCTTTCGGCGCGATCAGGGTCCCGATCAAACTCACATTCAAAATCGTGGTGATGCCAACCACAACATTGAGTGTTTTCCACACCCGTTCGCGGATTGACTTCCGCCGCATAAAATTGATGGAGACTGTCATAGGCGTATGTACCTAAGGTCTAATTGATAATAAATTTGACGTTGACCTATTTAGTAGTGCGACATGCCTGCTTCCCGCGCCAATCCCTTACGAAACGCTCCGATACATTCTGGGGGGCATCTCATCGGGATTTGTGCGGGATGTCACTCAAACTGTTGACGAGACAGCTGAGTTCCAAAAAAAGCCAACAAAATTCCATAAGTTACGTCGCAACTTACCAGACTATGACAAAAAAGTCAATAGCTGACTTGAAACAACGCGGGTTATGATTTTTTGTTGGCCTTTTTTCTCTACAGAAACTGCAGTGGCAATGAGCGGGCGAGCCGGTGGCTCGGTAGAATGTGCGAACCCTCCAAAAAAATAACCAGATCTAGGTCATGACTTTACTAACTTTCTATTAGCCTGTCAAGCGCTTTTTACCATGACCTTACTTGCGCATAATATCATAAAAAAAACATATCGCAAGGGCGTAAAAACATTAAAAAACCGCCCATTACAGAAGGTTTTTGATGGCTGTGGACAACTTAAACTACCGCCTGATTGATGCTTGGCTCAGAAATTTGTTTTAATTGGGCCAAAAGACGGCTGATCAACCAGGCCCCGGATAACAAAGCCGTGTAAAATCCGAAGGTAGCCAGGATAATTGCGGCAATTTGGGGATCGATGTCAGAATTGTTGTAGGGAGTGATATTGAGGGTGGGGATAACTCGGATCGTGGCCCCCTGAACCGCGGGGGTGGGTTGGGTTATTGGCGCTGGCAAGGTGGAAACTACCGGCGCTTCCACCAGTACCGGCGGGGGAATAGTGGCTGGCCCGCTGGGAGTCACCGTGGTCGTGATGATGGGGGTCGGTGGCGGAGGAGTAACGGTGATAACCGGTTTGGTCAGGGTGGCGACCGGAGTCGTCGGTTGAGCCGGCGGTGGAGTAGCCGCGCGTCGACTGCCGAAAAATTGGACGACTAGGGTAGTCGGTTGACCGTTCATTTGGCCATCCAGGACAGCGACGCCGACGTCGCGGTAAGACGCGTTCAACAAGTTGACGCGGTGATCAGCCGAACCCATCCAAGCCGGAACGATGTCGTGGCCGTCGACGAAGTCAATGGCTAAGTTTTCGCCGGCTGAGGTGAAATGGTATCCGTAGTCAGTAAAAAATTTCCAGGGCGCTGTTCCTGACGGCGCGTAGTGATTAAAATATTGCTGAGCGAACATGTCGCTGGCCTTGGCTTGGGCGGCGCGGTCAAGATCCGCGTCGGTCGTTAAGGCAGTTAAGCCATGTTCCGCGCGGACGGTGTTCGTCTGCGCAATTATATCGGCGCCGGTGTATGTGGCCGCGTGCGAGAACAACGGCAACGACCATAAACCGATCGACATTAAAGTTGACGCCAGCACGCGCGTCCATAATTTATTTGACCCTGGAGCGGCGGCAAACGTCAGCTGACGCTCCGGCGCGATGGTGAAGGACAGCCCGGGCGCGCCTAATAGGCACGTCACATCGCCACTCGACTGTTGTTTTAACATGGTCTTTTTATTTTTATGATAGAATGAAAACACGCGCCTCGCCTAAAGCGCGTTCCACCTATCTAAACGTAGTATAGCACACCTGATTTAAAAATGCAAGCCGCGAATGATTATTTGGTTGAATCGCTGATCGATGTCGGCGTCTTACACACACCGCTGATCATTAACGCGTTCCGCGTCGTCGATCGCGCCGAGTTCGTGCCGTCGACGGATCGCGACCGCGCTTACGACGATATTCCGTTGCCGCTGGTGTCCGGCGCGACAATTTCCCAACCGTTCACCGTGGCCACGATGATGGAACTGTTAGCGCCGCAGATTGGCGAACGGTGTCTTGATGTTGGCGCTGGATCCGGCTGGACGGCGGCGTTGTTGGCGACCATCGTCGGCTCGGCCGGGCGCGTTGTGGCCATCGAACGTTTGCCGCAACTGGCGCACATCGCCACTCGCTCACTTTTAGCGACCGGCCTGAAAAATGTTAATTACTTGACCGGCGACGCCAGTCGGGGCTGGCCAGAACACTCGCCGTATGATGTCATTCAGGTGGCGGCGGCGACCTTGAAAGTACCGCTGGCCATGGTTAACCAACTGGCCGTCGGCGGCCGCCTAGTGATTCCGGTCGGCGACTACGTTCAAGACCTT
>JBGPHQ010000104.1:0-3399 GCA_041484505.1 Patescibacteria group bacterium | reverse complement strand
TGCGTATACGTGATTGCCGACAGAGAATACTATCTCACCCTTGTCGCGTGATCTCGCCGAAGGCGGGATTTTACGCGATGTGGATCAGTCTCTGAGGGGTCATTGCCGCAACTGGGAGAAGAAGGGAAGTAGACGCACAGACGTGCTCTTCCCTGAAGAATTGGTACCGCCGGATGGATTTGAACCATCAATCTCCGGGTCCCCTATACCCGACGCTTTAAACAAACCGTTAAGCGTCAGCGGTATTCTTCTCTCAGTCGCGGTAAGACTTCCCTGCTGATTGTCTCATTCCGTGCCGCGTAAAATGCTTGCGCATCACGCGGATATTCAGCGGTCGAAATGAGATGTTCCAGCATATAAGCTGAATTTTCCTATCCTCGATTACTCGAGGAGCTTCGCACCATTACCAAGTTTAATACTTGGCCTGGCCCGTAAAATCGCCTCATGGCGATTACGGGCGCACGAAGTTAGCAGCCCCTTATTCCCGGGGTACCTTCAGGGTTATTCCCCCGGAAAAGCAGTTTACACTCCGAAGAGCGTCTTCCTGCACGCGGCGTCGCTCCCTCAGCCTTTCGGCCATTGGGGAATATTCTCGACTGCAGCCTTCCGTAGAAGTCTGGGCAGTGTCTCAGTCCCAGTGAGGCGGGTCGATCTCTCAATCCCGCTATCCGTCGGAGCCTTGGTAGGCCGTTACCCTACCAACTAGCTGATGGACCATAGGCCCCTCCCAAAGCGCCCCGCACCTTTCGATTTTCATGACAGACTATTAACCAACCGTCGTTTCAGTTGACCAAGAGCCTTGCCATAATATTTTAACCTACGTTCACGGATTTGGGCATCACGAAGACTTATATAAACTTCATAATACACACATTTCCATAGTCTGAACCGACGGGTAGATATTGTTTCTCCTCGATTATGTTGTAATAACCGAGTCGGAACATCATCCGTTAGCCTAATGTAGATTTTTTTGAATTGTACACTTCGCAGAAGATAAATATTATGCATATATTAATTCTTTCTGCCAAGCCACCAAAACCGAAAGGTGCGGGGCGTTCCTTCCAGTTCTTGCGAACTGGAATCACATCCAGTATTAGCTCCCCTTTCGAGGAGTTGTTCTGAACTTCGGGGCAGGTTACCAATGTGTTACGCACCCGTTTGCCACTCACACATATATTGCTACATGTATTCGTTCGACTTGCATGCCTAAGACACGCCGCCAGCGTTCATCCTGAGCCAGGATCAAACTCTCAATAAGTACCCCGCACACCAAAACTTGGTGTGGGAGCGCAATGTTGAGTTATTTGGTCGAGCGATGCTCGACTAGCTCTATCTTGCTACCATCATTATTTTAACTGGCGATGACGACCAGCTTGATGAACTCAAAGCATAATTTACGTCTGACTGCCAAACGGGGAGATGAGGGCCGATCAAGCCCGCAAAGCGGGAGATCGAAATCCCTCGTCACCCCGTCGGCAGTTTGTCCCGTTGAGCTGAGCTCGACGGAACCTTCTTACCACGTTCTGATTGTCAACGATCACCCCGGTGTTTTTCTGACTCACCTTGATGGAAGAAAAAAACAGGGAGGTTCTGGTAGGCTTAGGCCCGGCGACGATCCGGGGTTCCTAACGGAGCCTCACTGTTCTTTCGAGCTTTCGGAAAGTACTAGAGATTGATTCGGCCGATAGCGGTTTCCTTTCATGTCGCCCTGCGGAGCAGTGCCAGGGGCAACGGACCTACTACTAAGCGTTGCTGGATACTATCATAAATCAGGAGAATGTCAAGGAATTTACACCTGGGGATGGAGTGTGGATTTCTGGCTAAATAAAAGGCTATATCTTAGCCAAAAAATGACTATTATAATGTTTTTTCTTAACCGCCAGCAGTAACATTGCCCGTAGTCCGAGCCACAAATAAGACAATTGCCCAAGCCAACAAAACAATAATCAGGCCAATAACTGCGCCGGTAATAGTTTTCTTGGCGGCTTCGGCGCGCTCACTACTGGTGGCGGCAATAATAATACTGGCGATAATCATGGCCACGGCCACCAAGGCTAGGACTCCCAGCACCCATTGTAAGACGTTGATGGTGGTTTGTTTTAAATCAGCCTGACCGATGCCGATCTGCCCCCCGACAGATTCGATGCTGAAAGAGGTTGGCGTAGCGGCCTGGGTAAAGCGCGGCGATAGACCAAGCCACACAATGCCGGTCAAAACAAAAACTGATAGTATAAAACGGGGCGATATTCGGCGCCAATTTGTAGTCGCTGATGGCATGTCCGAATTATACCGGCGCCATATTAAAAAGTCCAGCGGTCGCCGGACGGACCGCGTTACATTAGTTCCGGCCCCAGGTCGGGACGGCCAAACATTTGTAATGTTTCCTGCGCGGCTTGCCGGCAGGCCCCTTTGAGTCGGTCAGCATCGGTGGTAAAAATGCTAATCGGATGTTGACGCGGCGGCCAGATAATACCGGTTGTCAAGTCAGGCTGGTCAAGACAGTAACGGATGCCGTTCCAGTACCGCTGGCTCCGAGTCAGGGCCCGCTGGGTCATTCCGAGGTTCCGGTGTTTGAGCGTCGTGACGCCCAAACCAACGTCAACTAGGCGCGATTGCCACCGTCGAAAAGCCCGTTCGTCACGGTTAGGCACAATGAACACATCGGTCGGTTTAAAATAATCGATAATCAATTTACCCGGGAGCGGGTCTATATCACCGTCAATATATGTTTGACCGTTAACGTTGACCGGTGGCGACAACGAGGGCATAGCCATCGAAGCATTAATGGCCGCAAAAAAATCAGGCTGAACAGTTTTTGCATTCAGAAACTCGGTTTGGCCAGTAGTCGCATTTGTAACGACCACATGTAATTCCGTCGGCGAAGCGGTAATGGCTTTGGTGTCCATCGCCTTCAGTCCGATCCGAAAGGTGTTTATCAGGATGGTAAAATCGAGCGGCCGGTGAACCCGCGACCAGCGAATAAAATCACGCGGGCACTCTTCGTAATAGACTGAAGCGCCTAATTGAGTTTGTAACGGTCCACCGAGAAAATAGGCTCCTGTCGGCGCACCGGTGGAAATGCCGATGACGATATCAAAGACTTGACCTAAACCGAGCTGATGCAACGCCAACACCACTCCAGCGCCGTACACACCACGCATCGCCCCGCCGCCGATAATCATCATCGAGCGCATGCCGGGGACGGGCCCCTGACGCCGACGAAGCAATCGTTCGACCAGCCGTTGATTGTTTAACATAAAAAACTAGTTGTTCGCCAGGGGCGCGAAAGCGATGACTTCACCAAGCGTTTCAGCGGCCTCGCAGTCGAGCAACATTTCATGTCCTGATTGGTCATGCCACAACAATTCCTTCTTTCCGTTAAGTCGATTGTAAATGTTT
>JBGPHQ010000103.1:0-3405 GCA_041484505.1 Patescibacteria group bacterium | reverse complement strand
TCTCCTACATTTGGAACCTGGCCCGCTCCAGCTTGAAGCGGCGGATTCTGGTGATTGACGAGGCCTGGTGGCTGATGCAACACGAGGACTCGGCTAAGTTCATTTACGGCCTGGTCAAGCGGTCGCGCAAATACTACTTAGGCGTGACCACCATCACCCAGGACGTCAACGATTTCCTGCTTAGTCCCTACGGCCAGGCGATTATAAATAACTCGGCCCTCGCTCTGCTAATGAAACAATCGCCGGCGGCCATCGACATCGTCACCAAAACCTTCCTGCTGACTCAGCAGGAGCGTTATCTGCTCTTGGAATCCGGCCTGGGCGAAGGAATTTTCTTTGCCGGCAATAAACACGCGGCCATCAAAGTCGTGGCGTCGATTGCGGAAGACCAGATCGTGACGACAAATCCGCAACAATTGCTGGAGATCGAAGCGGCCAAAAAAGAATTCGAGCAGTCCGCAGATGCCGGGGTCGCCACCGGCGCCGGCACGGTCATGACGGAAGCGCCGCCGTTAAACACTTAACCACATGAAACGCCGCCTAATTATCATCTCGATCGCTTTCGTCATTTTGGTCGGTGCCTCGATCATCGTCATTTTTGCGGTCAACCGCAGTCCGCGCCTCCAAAACGCCGTTTACCGCGTGACTAACACCACCGCGCCGTCTAACCAAGCCGTCAACGCGACCACCAACACCAATCAACCGACGGGCACGCCCGACCGGCAAACGATAGTTTTCGTTAGCCGAAACTTTAGCGAACGCTACGGCAGTGGTTCGAACCAAAACGGCGGTAGTAACCTGACCGAAGCCCAAGCTTACGGCACCGCGAATTACAATGTTTACCTGGCCAGTCAGGTCGCCAAAGCGAAGACCGCCCCGCCCGCCAGTGAATACCATGGGACGGTGACGCGGGCCTTGGTTTTTAACATCATCAAGCAAACTCCGACGGTCGCCACCGTCCTCGTCTCGACTCAGCAGACGATCATCAGCGGCGCCAGTTCGATCTTTAAACCGGCGGATCTGCTGGTTGATCTAGTTAAAATTGTCGGGTCTTGGAAGGTTAACGCGGCGGTGTGGAAATAGTGCACTGCCATGCCGGCTATCGTTGATGACGAACTCGACCAAACAATCGACCCGGCGGTAAATAATCCGGCCGCCGCGCCGGGCGACGAACCGGTGTCCACGATCGGCGAAACCGACATCGGCGTCGTGGTCACCCCCGGCCGCGGTGATGAACCGGACGCCGTGTCCGGCTATTTTGTGACCCTTGATGACCAGGGGCGGATTGTTAATGACACCGGCATTCCGACGGCGCGCCTGCTGGCCGCCGCGCTCTCAAGTGATCAGCCGATTTATGTCAAACGGAACGGTCGAGTGTACCGCGGCCGGCTTGAGTCGGGCGGCCAGAGCATCGTCATGCTCGATCCGATCGTCCCCAGCGGCGACCTGACGAGATCGTTACACCTGCCGGCCAATGAACAACACCGATTAATGGATCGGCATCTGGAAACGGCGGAAACAGTCGAACATTTAGTCGCCCCATCGGCGGCTGACAGTACGCCCCCAGTAGATCGAAAGCCATCTCCGTTCCCAGCTCCTAGCCCGCCGTTTGGCCAGCCGGTTGTGCCCCCCGCCAGGCCAACTTCGACGACCCCCTCGACGCCGGTTCAACCCAGCGGTGAAGGCTCGTCGGTCAGCCCGGTCACGCCATCAGTCTCACCGACAGTGGCAATACCTAGCGCCGAAATAATTCCACTCGAAATAAATGATGGTCCGGCGGCGGCACAGGCGCCAAATATCAAGGCGACGGTTCCTAATGTTGAGGTCTCAGCCGATACAGTCGGCTCGGCTCCAGCAACAACGCCGCTGGTTTCCGGATCACAAGAAATCGTACCACCGTCACCCAATACACCCCCATCAAATCTATCCATCGCACCAGCCTCACCACTATCGGGTAGGGCTCAGTCGGGAACTGCTCAACCAAAACCTAGTGGCGCTACTCCGACGGAGTCAGTCCGGTCGGATAGGTCCAAACCGACCTTCCCCACCAGCCAACCAGTTGGATCCCCACCAGCGCCATCATCACCGCCATATGGACGGCGCCCACGACGAGCCACTTCACGAAGTAGCGGGTCAGCGCCAGCCACAACTACGGCTGACCAACCCCCGTCGCCCGCTTTCGCCCAGGGCGGCATTCATCCGCCAACATCTCCCGGGCGAGTTGAACCGATAACCGGAGGCTCTAAACCGGTGTCAGCCAGTTCGCTTGGATCACCGGTCGATCAAATTGATCAACCAGCTCAGACGCCATCAACGCCGCCGCACCCCGACCATCAAGCAGTCCGACCAACGGTTGGAACACCGGATGTTGCCAGTGAACGCGCGCCCGCGGCTAGCAGTCAATCAGCCGAGCCTCCCGTCCCAGCTTTTATGGCCGGTGGGCCATCGCCAGTAGCGCTGGCAAACGAACCAGGACCGGGACAAATCGGGCGATCATCATCAACTACCACGCTCATGCCAGCAGTCGGACCGGAGTCTGGCGAACAGGTTGATCAGCCGCGGCGGACACCGCCCCCGCCAAGGCCACGCCAAATAAGCGCTGACGGCGGCGGGCCGTTAGTCGGAGTGGATGACCAAGCGACGGCAGGATATAAACCGCTGACCGCGCCGGCCGCAACCCAACCATCTGAATATATGACGGAGTCGCCAGAAGCGGCGGCCGGTGAGCAGGCCGAAGCGACCGGCCCGGAGACCCAAGCCACCCAACAATTACGCGCGGAAAAAATTGAAGCCCAGCGCCGGGCCCAATTCGAATCGAACGATCGCGTCCGGCAATGGAAAGCCATCCAACAAGGCAAGCAGGCCAAAGAAATTCCGGTGGTTGGGGAATTTGCCGAAGAAACCGCTAAAAAAGTATACAAACGTGGTTGGCAAATTGCGCAAGAGGTAGTCGAAGACATGGCCCTCAGCCTAAGCGATTTCTTTTTATTTACCGGGCCGGCTGTGGTCGGGCTATATTTGATTCGCTGGATCGGGGGAAATATGATGGGCGGTCTGTTCGTCAAAGAGGTCACCCTACCCGCCCTGCTCGGTCAAGGCCAGGGCGAACAGAAATTTTATGTCCAACTTATTCCCGGCTACAGCATCGACGACCCGATCGACTATGTCCGCCATATAAAATTCCTGGTGGTGGCCGCGATTACCGGGATCATTTACGGTATTATTTTCCTAATTTTGTATCTGGCCCTAAACCCGACCGAGGCGGCTAAACTTGGTTTGAAAGCGTTAACTGCCGGATTAAGCGCCGTTAACCCTATTGTCAACTTGTTCCTGAGCAAGTAAAATGAGGGTATTCCGTCCATGACCAAAGTTAAACAAACAACCCATGAATCCGACCAACCGCGC
>JBGPHQ010000102.1:0-3447 GCA_041484505.1 Patescibacteria group bacterium | reverse complement strand
AATGTCCTGTTCATCCTGTGGCTGACGTTTAACGGGATGGACGAAGGCTGGCACGGAACGCCGTTGATGATTGTTTCGTACATCGGTCTGACGCTATTGTTAATTCTGAATTCGGTCTTGCTGTATCGGCAGATGGAAAAAGTAGCGAAATTAAATCACCCCGACCTTCGCTAATGCTCGGCCCCCCAGTCGGTGCTTTTATTTTTCTGCTATACCCCCACACCAATCGGCTTGAACTGCGCGAAATGAATAAAGAGGATTGTAGGCTCAAGCCTCGCCTTATTGATAAAACATAGGACGTTCCGATTGGTGCGAGGGGAAATTAGTCTAAAACTGATTATGAAAAAAACCGGCGATCGCCGGTTTTTTTAAAAGGTGCTATACTTTGTACCATGTCCAAAAAACGAAACTTCGGCGAGCGAAAACGACCAACGCCAATGCGGCGAGCGCCGTACCGGGCGGTGAGTCGTCCGTCGCGCCCATCACGGAGTAAATAAGTCGGCGGGGGTGGCCGTTGTGGTATCATGAACTCATGCCCGCCGCCACCATCGAACACCCGCCCTTAAACCGCACCGCCAACGACGAAGCGTTGCGGCGCTGGAACAACCGGTCCGTCGACCAAGTATGCGGCGAGTTAGCCACCTCGCCAGCCGGACTGAGCACGGCCGAAGCCGCGGCTCGGTTGGTTAAGTACGGTCCGAACGAAGTGGTCTCGAAAAAGCGGACGGGGCTGGGGCGTGAATTACTGTCCCGTTTCGCCAGTCCGTTAGTGTTAATGTTGCTGGCTTTAGCCGTGGTTTCTTTTTTCTTTGGCGATAAGGTCAGCGCCTACATTATCGCCGCCATGGCGGTGCTGAGTATAGTTTTGTCATTCGTCCAGGAGCATCGCGCGGCTGATAACGCCGCTAAGTTGCAGGAAATGGTCAGCGTCACCGCCCGCATCATCCGCCAGGGCCTGGTGGTCGACTTGAAACTCCGCGACCTCGTCCCCGGCGACGTGGTCGAGTTGTCGGCCGGCGACATGATTCCGGCTGACTTGCGGATCATAATCAGTAAAGACCTGTTTTTATCCCAGTCCGCCCTGAACGGCGAGTCGTGGCCGGTCGAGAAGTGGCCGAGCCAGCCCGGTAGCGCCGACGGCTCGGTGTTCGACCTGCCGAATATCGCCTGCCTCGGCGCCAGCGTCGTCAGCGGCACCGCCCGCGGTTTGGTCGTGGCGACCGGCCGTCAGACCCAGTTCGGCCAGCTGTCGCAACACTTACAAACCGGCGAGACGCCGACCAGTTTCGACCGCGGCATCAAGTCCTTCACCTGGCTGATGATAAAACTGATCGCCGTCCTGAGCCTGTTCATTTTCGCCGTTAACGCAATTTTCAAACATAACGTGCTTGAAGCCATGCTATTCGCCGTGGCCGTCGCCGTTGGGCTGGCGCCGGAAATGTTGCCGATGATCGTGACCGTCAACCTGTCGAAAGGGGCGCTCGCCATGGCCAAACGAAAAGTCATTATCAAAAGGTTAGATGCCATTCAAAATTTCGGGGCGATGGACATCCTGTGCACCGACAAGACCGGCACTCTGACCCGCGACGAAGTCACGCTCGTCCGCCACTGCGACGTTGAGGGCCGCGAGGACGAGGCCATTCTCAAAGACGCCTACCTGACCAGCACTTTCCAAACCGGCATGAACAACGTGCTCGAACAGGCCGTGCTCAAAATCGCCAAGTTGGACCTGCGCGGCATTTCTAAGGTCGACGAAATTCCCTTCGACTTCACCCGTAAAATCCTGTCCGTCGTGGTTGATATTGACGGCCGGCACCGTTTAATCACTAAGGGAGCGCCGGAAGAAGTTTTCCGACGCAGTACGCAGTTCTTTGACCAAGGTCGAGTCCGATCTTTCACCGGCGTCGAAGAACAGAAAATCGTTAAACTGGAAGAGGATTTCAGCCGCCAAGGATTTCGCGTCTTAGCTATCGCCTATCGCGACGTGACCGATCAACAACACGCCTACAGTCCGGCCGACGAACGTGACCTGGTGTTCGTCGGTTTTGTCGCTTTCCTCGACCCGCCAAAAGACACCGCTCCGGAGGCGATCCGCGATTTGGAAAAATTAGGCATCACGCTTAAAGTTTTGTCGGGTGACAACGAACTGGTTAACGCTAAGATCGGCCGCGAGGTCGGTTTGCCGGCCGGGGCGCTCCTGACCGGCCAGCAGGTCGATCAACTGAACGACGATCAGTTGCGACTAGCCGTCGACCAGACCTCGATCTTCGCCCGCGTCACGCCGATCCAAAAAGAACGCCTGGTTAAAGCCCTGCGGCAAGCCGGTCACACCGTCGGTTACATGGGCGACGGCATCAACGATGCGCCAGCTCTTAAAGCGGCCGATGTCGGCCTGTCCGTCGACAATGCGGTTGACATCGCCAAGGAAAATGCCGATATCATTCTGCTGGAAAAAAGCTTGCTGGTGCTGAGCCAGGTCGTGACTGAGGGCCGGAAAACTTTTGCCAATTCACTGAAGTACATCAAGATGGGCGCTAGTTCGAACTTCGGCAATATGTTGAGCATGACCGGGGCCAGCATTATCCTGCCCTTCCTGCCGATGTTGCCGACGCAGATTCTGCTCAATAACTTTTTATACGATCTGTCGCAAGTGACGATCCCGACTGACAATGTCGACGCCGACTATTTACAAAAACCGCGACCGTGGAACATAAAATTCATCCGCCAGTTTATTTTCGCGCTCGGCCCGGTCAGCTCCATTTTCGACTTTTTAACTTTCGGGGTGATGTGGTTCGTCTTTCACGCTTCGCCGGAATTGTTCCGCACCGGCTGGTTCGTCGAGTCGCTATTAACGCAAACGTTCGTGATTTACATCATCCGGACTAACAAAATTCCGTTCCTCCAAAGCCGCCCGAGTCGAACGTTGTTGTTATCAACCCTGGCGATCGTCGGTCTGGGTTGCGTCATTCCCTACACCCCGCTCGGCGCGTTCTTCAAGTTCGTGCCGCTCCCGCCGCTGTTCTTTTTGATCTTGGCCGGGATGGCGGTCGCTTATCTGCTGATGGCTCAAGTGGTGAAGTCTATCTTTATTCGGAAGTTTGGGTTTGATTAGCCCAGATACTCCCCTGGCGTATCTGTTTCTGTTATACTATCGGCACCAGGATAATATTTCAATCTATGCTCAAAGACTTTAAATCATTCATTGCTCGCGGCAACGTCATGGACCTGGCGGTCGGGGTGATCATCGGTGGCGCTTTCGGCAAGATCGTCAGTTCGCTGGTGGCCGATATTCTGACGCCGTTTATCAGCTTGCTGACCGGTGGCCTTGATTTCAACGGCCTAAAAGTGCGGGTCGCTGGGACCGACCCGGCCCCGATATTTATGACCTACGGCAAGTTCATCCAAGCCGCCATCGACTTCTTGATCATCGCCGCCGTCATTTACTTT
>JBGPHQ010000101.1:0-3450 GCA_041484505.1 Patescibacteria group bacterium | reverse complement strand
ATCCAGATCTATTTTTGTCGGCGCCCCGAAACCAAAGGCTTTGACGTAATCGGCGAATTTAGCCGGCCCGATTTGGTTCATGGCAAAAATGGCGCCGGTATTAAGCGACTTTTCTAACACTTGGTACATCGTCTGCACACCGTTTGCTTTGAGGTCGGAGTTTTTGATGTCGAAACTGCCGATTTTAACTTCGCCGGTGTCGGTATAGGTCGTGTCCGGCGTGACTTGCCCTTCGTTCAGCGCCGCCGCCATGGTGAAACCCTTGAAGACCGAACCCGGTTCATAGGGAATTTGCGTTGATGGATTTAGGAAAGTTTTTACGTCCGTCACTTTGTTATAGGCGTTCGGATCAAAATCCGGGGCGCCACACATGGCTAAAATCGCTCCGGTCTTAGGATTAAGGATGATCACACTGCCGCTGTCCGCGCCATGTTTTTGCACCGCTTCATCAAGTTGGCGGCAGGCCTCGAACTGAATCGAACGATCGATGGTCAGGATCAGGTTCGAACCATCGACCGCCGGTTGCCATATTTGCGCGGCCGTGGCGATCAACTGGCCGCCAGCGTCTTTTTGCGCTTTGATAAATCCGCCTTGTCCGGCCAGCTCCGGTTCGAAATGGCCTTCTAGTCCGTAACGGCCAGCCTTAGAATTACCATCGTAACCGACGAACCCGAGTAAATGAGCGCCCAGGGTTTTTTCCGGATAATAACGCGTCGGTTCATCGCTAAACGCTAGGCCGTCCAGTTTGCGGGCTAAGATCGCGTCGCGTTGATCGTCGGTCAGACTATGCTGGAGCGGCTCATACAAATCATTCGGTTTATTTAAACGTGTCAACAACTCGTCCGGGGACATCGTCACGAATGGCTGGAGCGCGGCCGCGGTGGCGGCCGGGTCTTTGATCTGTTTGGGAATGGCATACAGTAAATGCAAGGTCATATTAGCCGCTAAGGGATAGACGCCGGTGGTGGATTGCGGATCGCGCACCAGGATTTGACCCCGGGTCGGCAGAAGTTGCTGGCTTAACTGATGGGCGTCGGCGGCCAAAGCGGCGTAAAATCCGTGTTGCAGTATCTGCAGGGTGAAAAGTCGCAGAATCAGCAGGGTCGTAAAAACAACGAAAAAACCGACCACTAGCTGGTCGCGGCCGAGCCGCCGATTCCCCGTCCCGCGGCGCTGGACCATCGGCGTCCGCAAAAATTAACGAACGGCCACTGCGCCGGTGGTCGGCGGCAGGTACTGGAAACTGTCCGCCGGCACTAAGCCCAGTTGGGTACTGGTGACTGAGACCGCTGACAGTGATTGTAAATCAGCCGCATGTAATTCAAGCTTCTGGTTTTCGTTCTGCAACCGAGCCATGTCGCGCTGAAGTCCCTTAATCGCAAACCCCTGCGCGGCGGTATGGTTGGTCAGGGAAACATAGCCGAAGCCGCTCAGCACCGCGCCGATCGCCAGTAGGATTGCGAATTTCTGGGTGGACAATTTAAACCGATGCCACCAATGGTAATCTGGTCGAAGCGGATCGTTGGAGCGGAGACGGCGGGTCATGTTTTTGGTGTTAAGTCTGTTGGTTGATTAATAAGTTTGGTCAGGAGACGGAGCTTGGCGCTCCGGGCGCGCGGATTGGCTAGCTGTTCGGCCCGCGGCGCAATGATAACGAGTATGGTGTCGAGGCGGACTTGGCCGTTAGCGGCAACCGCCTTCATCCAGCGCTTGACCAACCGATCTTCGCCGGAGTGAAAAGTGATGACCGCCAGGTGCCCGCCGACTTTCAGCAGGCTTAACGCTGGCGGCAGAGCCGCGGTCAGCGCGCCGTATTCGTCGTTGACGGCGATCCGCAAAGCCTGAAAGACCTGGGTGGCGGGGTGGATCCGGCCGCGGCGGCGCTTGACCGCGGCGATCGCGTCCGTCAAGTCGGCGGTGGTAGAGAAAGGGCGTTGTTTCCGAATTAGGACAATCTGGTCGGCGATCCGCTGAGCTAACGGCTCCTCACCGTACATCCGAAAAAGTTCCGTTAACTCTGAGACTGATTTTTGATTGACCAGGTCAGCGGCTGTACTCGACTGCGAAGTCTGGTCAAATCGCATATCGAGCGGACCGTCATTTTGAAAAGAGAAACCGCGGGCTGGATCGCCGAGCGCGATCGAGGACAAGCCGAGGTCGAATAGGATAGCGTCGACGTTCAGGAATCCATGATCGGCCGCGATCCGTTGTAACTCACGGAAATTTCCGTGCACCGCGACGAATCGTGATCCGTGGGACTTCAGCGCCACGCGTATGATATCAATTGTTCGGCCATCGGCTTCCAGGCCGAGTAGTCGCCCCTGCGGCGCGATCGCTTCGAGCATCGCCCGGGTATGTCCCCCGCCACCGAGCGTCGCGTCAATTGCTGTTTGATTAGGTTGAAGGTTCAGTCCGGCCAGGACAGCTGAGAGAAGGACCGGAACGTGCTCCGGCAGGGGCGTGGGCATTTAGACGCCGAGCTCACCCAGAGCCTCGGCGATATCCCCGCTCTGCCGTTCCGTCCCGCTCCGGTACCTCTCCCATCCGTCTTTGTCCCAAAGTTCTAAACGATTGTATAAGCCAGCCACCACCACGATTTTCTTTAGATAAGCGTATTGACGCAAATACTCGGGCAACACCGCCCGGCCTTGTTTATCGACATCAAGTTCCATCGCCCCGGCTAGCATTAACCGGGCAAAAGCCCGCGAGTTGGCTTTAGCGATTGGCAATTTAGCCAGCTTCTCGGCCATTTGGAGCCATTCTTTCTTGGTATAGACGAACAAGCACCGATCCAGGCCACGCGTGACCACCGCCCCAGCCTTCAGGTCAGCACGAAACTTGACCGGGATTTGGACCCGGCCTTTATCATCTAGTGCATGATGATACTCACCTATAAACATTGTGATTGTACTTTTGATCTTGACTTATGAGTATTTCCGGCGGAGCCGACTTCGCCGGGCGCCGATAAACATTGGGGTTTTTAGTTAGGACGTGTGGTTTCGAATGTTAATGTGTAGATCCCTCGCTGTTTGGCTTGGGGTGCCTCAACGGTTATCCACCGTTTCGGAACTTATCCCCACTTTTATCCACTTTTTACCCTTCCACACCATTTTACACCACTGGAGGCCACCCGTCAACACAATGTTCCCCGGGGAACATGCCTCTACCGCGCCGGTCGAGGTAGGGATAAGCGGGCCATTTTCGGTGGTTGTTGTCTACTGTCACAAATAAAAAAACCATGCTGATTCCGCATGGTTACTACTCTTCATTATTCGTCAGGTTGAGCGAGTAAGTCCATCGCCTCCTGAGCCTGAGTGTCCGCGATGATCGTCAGGCAGATCTGTTTCGATGTTGATGTTCGACTGGCGGCGGTGACACCTGGGGCTGGATTCCCAGCGTGAGCGCCTGTTGTCGGGTATCTTTAGCCGGTGGCAGCGGTAAGCCTTTTAT
>JBGPHQ010000100.1:0-3614 GCA_041484505.1 Patescibacteria group bacterium | reverse complement strand
GTTCCCGCTCTATGATTGGCCGGCGCACTGCCGGACCGGTTTTCACTGGTGGGCGGAACGATTCCGCAGGCTTAACAGTCAGGTCGACATCATCCGCGTTGATCATTTTCGCGGCTTGGGACAAACCTGGCAGGTGGCCTGGCGATCGACCAATGCTCGACGCGGACGCTGGGTGCCAAGTCCGGGCCAGGAACTGTTGAGGACTGTTAAACGTCACCTACCGCGTTTAGACCTGATTGCCGAAGATTTAGGTTCGACCGGCGCCGGCGCCGATGATCTTCGCCGGGCGTTCCATATTCCCACCATCCGCGTGTTACTGTTCGGCTGGAGCGGTTTACCAAATAATTACCATCATCACACGGAGATAAAATCCGACGTTGTTTACTACACGGCTAATCACGACACTAACACCACCGTCGGTTGGTGGCGCGACGAAGCGAAACCGTATGAGCGCCAGCACCTGCGGGAACGGCTAGGTCAAATTATTGATCCAGCCTGGCAAAGCATCGCCTTAACCATGGCCACCCCGGCTCAGTTGACGGTCATGCCTGCTCAGGACGT
This sequence comes from Patescibacteria group bacterium, assembly GCA_041484505.1. Classification (GTDB taxonomy): domain Bacteria; phylum Patescibacteriota; class Patescibacteriia; order SBBC01; family CAIJZX01; genus CAIJZX01. The sequence continues at coordinate 3,053 of JBGPHQ010000100.1, read as the reverse complement.
GCTCCGTTTGGGCTCGTCGGCGCGGTTGAACCGGCCAGGTGGCCAGCGTGGCAACTGGTCCTGGCGTCTACGAAGCGGCCAGCTGACTGTAGCTGATGCCCGGCGGCTCCGAGAATTGACGCATCGGTATGGGCGCGGTTAGTCTGTTATTGGTCAATAAACCATGCATAATTGTTAGTAGACGCCCTGGCCAATTCTGATATACAATAAGAGTATGCTACCGCATCGTTTGCTCGGAGGAACGCTGATCGCCGTTATCTTGGTGACGTTAGCGATTATTTTTTCCTGGCCCGCAAATAAGACAAAAATCGGGCCGACTTGGGATAAGCCGATCGTCATCAACCAAAGTCTTAGGCAATTCACTGATTACCGCACTATCGCGCCGATTGGCGGGGTTATTTATTACCGCCTGACGGTCAGCCGGCCCACCACCCTGATATTGAACGTCAATATTCCGCGATCCGCTTCGCCTAATTTCGCGCCGCAGGCGGTGATGTTCGAACCCGATCCGCAAACTATCGGTCCGCTCCTGCCGATCGCTCAGCCGCCGCAAACGATCGCTATAGTTTACCCGATGACTCCGCCGACCGAAGTTTTTGATCCGGCCACGCAAACATCATCGACGGTGCGCCTGTCAGCGACGCCCAACTTACCCGGCGCTGGAACGTATCTACTGGCGGTTTATAACGCCGGCCGGACCACCGGACGATACCAATTGATTCTCCGCGATCAATCAAATATGATGCCCTGGAGCGAGGCGTGGTGGATGCCGTTGGGCTGGTGGCATGAGCAAGTTTTCGCCGGGTTCAGTTGGCTGACGCTGATCACCCCCTTGTTGGCGGCGCTCGGGGCGTGGTTGATCTATTTGCGGCTCGATCATCATCAACTGCACGTCCACAAAACCTATCCGCCGCGACCGACTAAGCAAAAATAAAAATATGTCCACTCTTGATCGTTCCCTAATTATCAATCGCGACCCCGGCCAAGTCGGCGCTTCGCTGGATCGGCTGGCCGACCAACTGCGCGACGGTTGGCGCCAAGCGCGGCGGGTAAAAATTCCGCGCGGCTATCGTCAGGTGACGGCCATCGCCGTTTGCGGCATGGGTGGTTCGCACCTCGGCGCCGATATTTTACGTTCGGCCTTCGCGACCTCGCTCAAAGTGCCGGTGACAATTGTGGCTGATTATGCCTTACCGGCCTGGGTCGGCCCTAACACATTAGTCATCTGCTCAAGTTATTCCGGTTCGACCGAAGAAACGTTAGCCGCGTTACTCGTGGCCTTGAAACGTAAGGCCAAGATAGTGGTGGTTACCAGCGGCGGGAAATTATCTCGGTTAGCGAAACAGCTCCGATTGCCGTTGTATGAATACACCACCACCGAAAATCCTTCGGGTCAGCCGCGCTTGGGAATCGCCTATGGGATGATGGCGATGTTGTCATGCTGGCGTAAATTAGGGTTGGTGAAAGTGAGCGACCCGGATATTCAGCGCCTGTCGATGATTGCCTGGGAGGGGACCAAAAGTTTTAGCGCTAAGCGACCGTTCAACCGCAACCCGGCCAAACAATTGGCGGTTGCTTGGCAGGGCGGAATTCCGTTGTTGATCGGCGCGGAATGGACCACCGGTAACCTGCACACCTTCGCCAACCAGCTCCACGAAAACGCGAAAACTTACGCCGACTGGAAACTCCTACCCGACCTGGACCACCATCTCTTGGAAGGGTTGCGCAATCGGACGGTCACCAGACAGATTGACGCTCTGATGATTATTGATACGTCTTACAACAAACGCACCCAAAAACGATTTGTTTTGACGACTAAAATCCTGAAACAACTCGGCGCGAAAGTGGCGACCTACAAACCGCGCGGCGCCAGCCCGTTAGAAAAAGCCATCGACCTGCTCGCTTTTGGCGGGTACGTCAGTTGGTACCTGGCCGCCGTAAGAAAAGTAAATCCGGCCAAGATTCCGACGGTAAATTTCTTAAAACGAGAGTTGGCAAAACGCTAATAGGCAGAATGATTTGGCATTTTTGGTATTTTCTCGTACCCCTTCTGATCCGTCAGGAGGGGTAAGGGGTGGACTGAAATTTACACTGCCACTTGCACTGCCACCGGCAACGGCAACTGCACTTCCAACTGCCGTTCAATTTCCTTCACCACCTGCTCGACCGGTTGGAACGTCGTCCAGTCGAGGTGGATGACTTTTGTTTTGTCTTCGACCGAGACGGTCCAGTCGTCGAAAAGTTTGGTTAAGCCGGTTAAATATTCGCGGCTGATTTTCTTTTCGCTGACCCGGCCGCGGTTATGAATGCGATCGTAGACGGTGTCGATTGAAGTTTCGAGGTTGACGACCACGTCGGGGAGTTGGAGCAGGGGACGGAGCGTTTCGAAATGGTTTTTGTAATTAGTAAAATCGCGATCGTCCATAAAGCCGAACTGATGGGTCAGTTGGGCGTATAAAACGTCGCCGTAGATGATCTGGTCTTGGACGATACCGATATCTTTTTTGGTTAGGGCCTGGACTTCGAGGTGCTGGCGGAAACGGCTGGTCAGCATGTAGATCTGCATTTCGAACGACCAGCGCTTAGCGTCGGCGTAAAAGTCGTCCAGGTAGGGATTTTCCTTAACCGGCTCGAAATAGGCCTTGTAGCCCAAATGCTTAGCCAACGCATCCGTTAACCGTGATTTCCCGACCCCCATGCACCCGACGATTCCGATGAACATGGCCTTATTGTACATGAACTTTTATAGAACTCCAAAACCGTCGCCAGACGACACCAATTTGTTCAAGAAACAATAGGGTTACCTCGCACCTGAGGAGGAACGACGTAGAGTATGGGCATATATAGACCATACTGCTAGCATGTTAAACGCTTGCTTGACAACCCCGCGGCAAGCCCCACGTGCTTGGCATTGGGGACCCAGAGCGGTCTGGGCGATGGCGCGGTTCGCGCAATACCGCTAGGATGGAGACATGCTCGTTAAACACTCCAGCCATGCCCGCTACGACCTGACGTACCACGTCGCTTTTAGTACAAAATACCGCAAACACATT
>JBGPHQ010000099.1:0-3653 GCA_041484505.1 Patescibacteria group bacterium | reverse complement strand
ATAAATCCCAGCTCAATTCACCTGTGACTAAAATGCGACTCATGTAATTATCGGTAATAGGTGGTAAACCCAGCACCAGTTGTAACATTCACTTGGTTCATACTTCGACCGGAAATATATTGGATTAACATGGATATAAATTATGACGTTATATTTACAACTGGTGCTGGGTAGTAACTATTCATCAAATATTTAACGTTATATTCACAGGTGGTGCTGGATAAATCCAGCAACTGATCACATGTCTCAATTGTCATTCTAAAGTAGGTTGCCGATGCCCAATCGTTTATACAACTCTCGTTTTGCATTTCCATGATACTTCAGCTGTTTCTCTCGTAAACGAGCAAGTTTTTCGGTTGGATAGGCCTCATAATAGACAAGCACCCACGGCCTGTATAGACTCGTTGAAGCATTCTCACCGTCATTATGTTGTTTGATCCGTTTCTCAAGATTATTCGTTGAACCAATATAGAGTTGATTATGAGCTATGCTTTGCAGGAGATAAACGTAATACATCCGCATTGTTCACTCCATATACCCAGCACCACCTGTAACATTCACTTGGTTCATGCTACGTCAGGGATAGTTCTTGATGAATATTGATAATACTTACAACGCTTTCTTTACAGGTGGTGCTGGGTATACCCAAACGTATCCAACCCCACACTCCGCAACCCCCGCATATAATCAATCGTCCGGCGCAGACCTTCGTCGAGCGGCACGACCGGGAACCAACCCAACAGCTCGCGAGCCTGACGGACGCTGGGGGTAGCCTGCTTAGCGTCGTACGGCAACGGCGGTTCCATCCGGAAATCAGGCCGCGAACCGGTCAGGGCCACCACTTGCTCGGCGATCTGGCCAAGTTTGTGTTCCTCCGGATGGCCGATATTAATCGGTCCAAGTTCTTTGGACGACATCATCCGCGTTAAACCTTCCAGCGCGTCGGAGACGTAACAGTAGGTGGATGTGTCGTCCTTACTGCCGTGGATAGCGATCGGCTGATTCTTGATGGCTAGGCCGATAAATTCCGGAATCATCCGGCCGTCGTCCAGGCGCATTCGCGGGCCGTAGGTGTTAAACAGTCGGACCACCTTAGCTTCCAGCTTAAAGCGGTCGCGGTAAGCGACGGTCAGGGCTTCGGCGAAACGCTTGCCTTCCTGATAGGGACTGCGGACCCCGATCGGATTTACGTAACCGAAATAGTTTTCCGGAAACGGCGTTTTCTCGACCGGTTCGCCGTAAATCGAGCCGCTTGAGACGAGCAAAAATTTCGCCCCGAATTGTTTGGTCAGGTCGAGGGCGTTTTTTGTGCCGAGCGCGTTAGCCAGGAGCGTTTCGACCGTCAGCTTGGTGTAGTCCTTGGGCGATGACGGCGAAGCCAGGTGGTAGATCTCCTGCACGCCCTGGAACGGCACCTGGAAAGCTTTCATTTCTTTTAGGGCCGCTAAGTCGAGCGGTTCGCTCAGGTCGTGGCGAACGAACTCGAAGTTCGGATTGGATAAAAGATGGTGGATGTTTTGCTCGTCGCCGGTGCTGAAATTATCGATGCAAATAACTTTGTGGCGCTGGACCAACAAATCGCACAGGTGCGAGCCTAAAAACCCAGCCCCACCCGTAACAACAATGTTTTTCTTATCGAACACCGCTGATCGTGTGGCCATAGTTATGTGGTAATTTTAGGATTTGTGGACGGGTGGAGCTGGGCAGGCCCGGCGTCACCGGTGACGACGATGTTTTTCTTTTCAAATACTGTGCTGCGAGTTGCCATGTGGGTGTTGTTACTTTCCCTTTACGCTAAGCCGAGGGGGAAGTGGTTGGTAGCACGTAGTGATTATAAGGTTAGAATTTATAGTATCCCCGCATCTTGAAATAATGAATTTTTACCAGGTCAAACAAGGTTGTAAAGTAGTCGACCGTGCGCACCCGGCTCCGCGCGTCATTCACCCACCGCACCGGCGCTTCGATCATTTTCATCCCATTCATTCGGGCTAAGAAAAGTATCTCGAAATCGTAGCCCCACCGTTCCAATCGTTGTTGTTGAAATAGTATAGCGGTCCGCCGCGAGAATAGTTTGAATCCGCACTGCGTATCCTTGATGCCCGGCGCGGCCAGCAATTGGATTAGGCCGTTGCCGAGCTGGCCCAGCGTTTCTTTCCACCAGGTTTGATGTTTCGTCACTTCCGCGCCGGCGACCCGACGTGATCCAAGAATAATTTCCGCCTCCTGACGCCTCGACCAAAGTTTCTCCAAGTCCTCAATCGGTGTGGATAGGTCGGCGTCGCACAGGTACCGCCACTCCCCCTCAGCCGCCGCCATACCCGCCCGCACCGCCGCGCCTTTGCCCATGTTCGGGGTTTGCTTGATTAAGCGGACCGGTCTGGGGCTGGTCGTGGCAATCTGGGTAGTGGCATCCGTTGAGCCATCGTCAACCACTATCACTTCCACGCTCCGCTCGTCATGACGCAGATATTCAGCTATTTTGCTTAAGGTCGCTGGCAGGCGTTCAGCCTCGTTATAGGCGGGGATTATTATCGACAGATCCATTGTTTAAGGACACGAAATCAGGTAATCTAGCTCTCTTACTATACTGAAAAATGCTTCGTTGCGCAAGCTGGGGATAATTTGACTTGCCCACCGCCCTACCTCCCCCCAGTGAAAGTCATGTCCAAGAAAATTTGTAATATATTTCGTAACTTTATAGAAAGGGGGTTCTTAAATAACCCCTCCTCCCCACGCTGGGTAGGAGGGGTGCGTTGTAGATTCTTACTTATTTAGCTTCTAGCCAAACTTTTAATACTACAAAATGGTGTTTCCACCGGGGGAGGTGGGGCGAAACGCCCACCAGCGCGTGCCAGCGAAATTCCAGCATAAAACTATGGCAATGGCGCCGGCCTTGGCGATTAATTTGTGGAGGTGTAAAGATTCGACAAAAATAAAAAGTAACAGCTCACTTAATCCTAAACCGATGATGTTAACAATCAGGAACTTTGCTGCCTCAGTGCGCCAAGCGGGATTATCACTCCGAAACGTCCAACGACGGTTGAGAATGTAACTGTTCGTGACGGCGATGCTGAACGACATCGCGTTAGCCAATAGGTAATGAATATGAATCACGTAAAAGAACGCCGTGAACAGCGTATAATCAATCGTCGTGTTTAGTAGGCCGACCAAACCGAACTTAACGAACTGCTTGACCATCGGCCGCTCGGAGATCATGGGGTGATTACCTAATTTATTAATAATCTGTTTCATACTATAGTCGCGTTAAGGCCCGCCACGCCGTGGTCGCTAATTTAATTTGTTTCAGTAGTTTGCCGATCGCGGAAAATTGCCGGAGCGCGCCGGCCCCGCCTTGTTGAGCCACCAAAATTTCGTCCACGCCGTCGCCGTTCAGATCAGCGGTTTGCAACCGCAACGAACTAGTCCGGGATCCGTTGAGAGTCCAATGATTCAACTCCCGGCCCCGGCCGTTCAGCACCAGGACTTTGGCGGTCGGCGCGACCACATTCGGCGTGGCGATAATTTCCGCTTGGCCGTCGCCGTTAACGTCGCCGGCGCTGATTGACCAGCCTTGGTTAAATGTTTTCCCACGCGGCAAAAAGTCGACTAATCGCTGACGTTGGTGGTCATAAACGCGAATCGCTGGTCCGGCT
>JBGPHQ010000098.1:0-3666 GCA_041484505.1 Patescibacteria group bacterium | reverse complement strand
GTAAATCGTATCCTCGCCGGTCGCGCACACCGTTTGGAACTCGTGGGAAAATTTGCTGAACACTCCCCCGCTGGCGAAAGTCATGAACGTCTGGTCGCCTAGGCCAACTGCTTCGTAAATTTTTTTATAGGCCGCGGCGGCACGATCATAATAAACATCTAGCTCGACCGAATTCTTCGTGAACGAGTACAGGTCTTTCATTAAAAATTCGCGACCCCGAAGCAGACCCGATTTGGCTCGCAGTTCGTTACGGAATTTCGTTTGAATTTGATAGACGAACTTAGGCAAATCGCGATACGAACTGATAAAGTTCTTCATGATTCGCGTCAGCGGTTCTTCATGCGTGAAACTCAGGCCAACTTCGGCTTCATTTTTCAATTTTGACTTGAACCAGTTGTCGACGTTTTTATCATCCCAGCGGTCAGTCGCTTTCCAAAGTTCCGGGTCCTGGAGCGCGGTCAGGCTTACCTCTTGGCCGTCGATGGCGTTCATTTCCCGCCGGATGATATTGACGATCTTGTTTTGCACTCGCAGGCCAAGCGGCAACATCGAATACACCCCGGCCATCTCCTTCGCCATAAAGCCGCCCCGCAACAACAATTGCGCGCTTCGCGAGACCTCGTCCTTCGGCGCTTCTTTCCGGGTTTTGGTGAATAACATTGACTGTAACATATATGTATTCTGACAGAAATCCGTCGGTAGGTCAAAAAAATAACCAAACTGTGCTATTCTTACCTCTACAATCCCATACTCGCAACTTGAAAACTTGAAAGGATAACAGCATGGATCGATATCGTGGTAATATGCGCACTACATTACCGGCGCTAGGTAATGTAGTTAGCGTCGTCGGTGCCTCAGTTTGTGTGGTAGCCGGCATCATGGCCGCGCAACAAGCGTCTTTATCGTTAGTGGCCTGGGTATTCCTGACAGGTTCGTTGTGCGATCTAGCTGACGGACAAATTGCTCGCGCGGTTTTTACTGAACATCCGAGTAAGCCTTGGGGGGCGTTTCTGGATTCACTAGCAGACAAAATCGGCGAGCTGGGACTATTGTTCGGACTGGCGTTCCGCTTCGCTAACCCCAGCATAGTGCGTATCCTCATGGTGGCCGCTTGCACCGGGCTGTTGTGCTCATTCATCAAGAGTGCCGCTGGTGAAAAAGGTATCAAGCTCAACTGGCCGGAAGTGCGCATCCTCGGGCGCACAATGCGAGTAGTAATCCTCACCGCCGGATTGTTACTCGTTTTTCAACCCGAAGAACGATCCGTGTGGCTCCTTGCAGTCGTCCTAGTGGTATGGAATATCTCAATGATTATCGCGCGAGTATTCCGCATCTACAAAGAGCATTTGAAAATGATGAACAGCGACCAATAGTATTTGGCCGCTTTTTTATTTGTGTCAAAGAAAAACGCGCCGCTCCGTTGAGCAACGCGTTGAAAGAGCTAATCGCTGATTAGGCGACTTCGTCCGGTTCAGCTTCGCGCAGGCGGATGGTGATATCGAGGTGATCGCCGGTTAAATTGAACCCGGCTAAGCGTAGGCCTTTTTCAATTCTGGTCAAAAGATTAGTGAGGGCCAGATCTTCCCCCGCCGACCAAACTGTGCGCTCAAGTTGTTCCGCTTCGTCGCGAGTCAGGCGGTGCTCGTATTGATGGCCGTTAGATGTCACCTCGAGTAGATCTTCGTGGTGGTTACGCAGAACATCGTAAGCTCCCTCAATGAGCTGGCCACGAATGAGACCCATGGTTTCAGCCAATCGTTCAGCGTGAGCGCCGTTCGTCGATTGTGTTAAATCACGTTCTTGTTCCATCGATATCACCCCCTTCCAAAGTTAGTGATTAGTCACCAGGAATAAACTGTCTTGGTCTGGATTATCAAGTAATATCGCGACCGCTTTTTCCAAGCGTGATGCAAAGTGCGAACCCTTTAGGAGCACGGCCACGCCAGGCGAAAGTAACGGCTGGACTAGGGCGGCGGCGGCTTCAGCGTTGGCGACGTTGTGCACGTGCGCGGCATCCAGGCCGGCCGCCACCGCCGCCTGCCCAATGCGAGCCGCCAGCGGTCCGACCGTCACCAGTTCATTCAAGCGAAGTTTAGCCGCTTCACGCCCGATCTGGTCATGCCAATCCGCCGCCGCCGATCCCAGCTCGGACATTTGACCCAGCACCGCGATTCGCAAATTAGGAACTTCCAGTTCATGGAGCGTATGCAAAGCGGCTTGGACCGCCGCTGGCGAAGCGTTGTAAGTGTCGTCAATCAAAAGTGACCCGTCGCGGCCGTGAAATAATCGCATTCGTCCGGCCGGCGGGACGTAACCGCTGAGGCGCTGAACTAAAGCCATGACATCGTCACCCAGCACGCGCCCGACGGCGATGGCCGCTAGCAACGGGTAGACCTGATGCCGGCCGAGCACACCGGGCAAGGCAACCGGGATCGTACTGCCGTCCAGGCTGATCTTAACGACCATCCCGTCCGGCAAAACGCGATCGTCGGTCGTGATGCTAATGCTTTCGGCCCGGATCATGGCTGAACTTGACCAGCCATAGGTCAAAACTTTACAGGTTAACTGCGGGACTAATTCGGTCAGGCGCGGATCATCAATGTTAACAATCGCCGTGCCGGTGGGCGGTAAACTTCGCACTACTAATGATTCTTCGGCCACCACCCCCGCTTCATCCCCGAAGAATTCCAAGTGTTCCGGCGCCACCGAAGTCAGCACGCCGATCGACGGTTTGACCAGCTTGATTAACGGCGCCAGATCGCCGGGGTGGTCGGCCGCCATTTCCAACACCAGGATTTTTGGATACCGTCCGCCGAAGAGGGCTTGCTTTTTTCCGCGCCACAGCAGGCCGAGCCACCCGCCGACCGCCGCGGGCGGTCCGCCGGCGCTCATCACGGTCGCCGGCACGCCGATCTCGGCATTAAAGTTACCCTCCGTTTTACGCACCGCTCGCGTCGGCGAACCGAGCGCGACGGCGATCGCGTCTTTAGTCGCGGTTTTTCCGACCGAACCAGCCACCGCCACCACCAGCGGGTGAGTGCGAGCCAGAATTATTCTGGCCAGCAGGCGGAAGATAAGACGAGCTAATATTTTCATGACTGGCTCGGGTCAGTCGTCGGCGGAATATGAAGATAGAGCATCAGAAATTTAGCCAAATCACCAAACAACGGCGCGGCCGAACTTTCGGCGAACTGAACGTCGCGTGGTTTAACCAGTTGTGTCACCATCACGAATTGCGGATCTTCGACCGGCGCGAAACCGGCGAAAGTGCCGATCGTCAGGTTAGGTAAATATTTGCCAGTTTTTGGATCGGGGATTTGCGCCGTGCCGGTCTTGCCGGCGACAAAGTACCCCGGCACACCGGCCCGTTTGCCGTGGCCGTTCTGGACGACCCGGACCAACATCGCGGCAATAGTGGCCGAAGTGGCAGGCGAGATAACTTGCCGCACCTCATGCGGTTGAGTCACCATTTCCGTCCCGTTTGGTTTTTGAATCCGATCGACGACGTATGGTTGCATCAGTTTTCCGCCGTTAGCCAGCGCGGCATAACCCACGGCTAACTGCAACGGCGTCACGGTCAAACCCTGACCGAAGGCGCCGGTAGTGGCGTAGATATCTTTGTGGCTTAAAAGACCGTTGATATTTCCGGCGGCTTCATCCAGATCT
>JBGPHQ010000097.1:0-3706 GCA_041484505.1 Patescibacteria group bacterium | reverse complement strand
CCACTCATTGTCGGAGGCCATATCGATAGTAAACTAGCGGATAAACCGCGTTTTATATGCACCTGCTCACGATGTTCATCTAGGACCGGGGACAACGTGGTAGCGTGATCGCGTTGTCCATAGGAAGTGTTACCACGATGGTAACTGAACTGTCGCCCACACAAGCGCGCGCTCAACGCGCCAAGGTGCTCACGCGGGGGAAAAAGAAAATCAACCGTCTCGTCACTATCGCCCAACACGGCCGCTCGGGTAACGGCCAGCTCATTCCACGTCTGACTGCGAACGGAACGCCGATCTGCGACGGCTGTGGCCAGCTGTACCTCAAAGCCAGGCTCGCACAGGCAACGTTCTGTCCGCACCTGTGCTGTTCTTGCGCATCGATCGTGGAGCGTGAAGCACAGCTCTGTGGTCGTGCCAATCACCATCTCCAACACCTCGTACACGGTGTGCCGCGCTACGAAGATATGGTGAGCGGCAAGGGCACGAGGTACTGACCGACGCAACTCAACAGCGCTCGCCTACTCGGGAGCGCTTTTTCTTTTTTCCTTGCGAAAAAATTCGGGCCGTGCTACACTCCCGCTCGTTATGTTTTTCCCGCGTCAACTTATATTCGCCTCGATCGTCGCAGTTCCGGTGTCCATGCCGGATGGCGGTCGTGATGTGGTCCGCGGGTTCTTACCCACCCTAACCATCATTCCCCATGTCTATTGCCGCCCTCTGGGCGCTGATCGCCCTAGCCGGCATTCCGGCCGGCATCATCGCCGGTTACTTTCTCCGTCGCGCCTGGGCCGTTCGCGAAGCGCAATCGGCTGAAGCTAAGGCCCAAGTCATCCTCGACGAAGCCAAGTCGAAGGAACGTGAACTGCTCCTCAAAGCCAAGGATCAGTCGATTAAGATTATCGACGACGCCAAGCGCGAAGAAACCACCCGTCACACCGAACTGAACCGGCTCCAGGAGCGCCTGGAAAAACGCGAAACCCAGTTCGACCAGAAATTGATGGACCTGGAGCAACAGAAAAAAGAGACCGCGGAACGCGCGGTGAAGTTTGAGGCGGCCAAAGCGGAGGTGGTAAAAATTCGTGAAGACCAGCTCGTGAAATTACAAAAAATCGCTGAATTATCGCCGGCCGACGCTAAACGGGTGTTAATGGACAATGTTGAATTGAAGATGAAGGATGAATTGCTGTCCCGAATGCGTAAACTTCAATCGACGGCTGACGATGAGATGGAAAAAGAGGCCCGCAAAATCCTATCGACGGCCATGCAACGCATCGCCTCGTCCCACGCCTCGGAAACCAGCACCACCGTCGTTGATTTGCCCAGCGAGGACATGAAGGGGCGGATTATCGGCAAGGAAGGGCGCAATATCAAGGCTTTAGAGGCCTTGACCGGCGTGGAACTGGTGATTGATGAAACGCCGGATTCGATTGTGATCTCCGGCTTCAACCCGATCCGCCGCCATTTGGCTAAGCGCGTCCTGGAAAAACTGATGAGCGACGGCCGGATCCACCCGGGCCGCATCGAAGAGACGGTCGAGCAGGTGAAGAAGGAAATGGCTAACGACATGAAAAAGGCCGGCGAAGAAGCGGCCTATGAAGTCGGCGTGGCCGGTCTTGATCCGCGCTTAATTCAGGTCCTCGGCCGCTTGAAATATCGCACTAGCTACGGTCAGAATCAACTTCGCCACTCGATTGAAGTCGGGTTGTTGTCCGGTTTGATCGCCGAGGAGCTCGGGGCTAACGTCGCGGTCGCTAAGAAGGGCGGCTTACTCCATGATATCGGTAAAGCCATAGACCATGAAGTCCAAGGCGGCCACCCGCAAATCGGGTATGAGATCATGAAGAAGTACAAACTACCGGAAGAGATCGCCTACATCGCCATCGCCCACCACGAAGAACATCCGCAGACCGTGGAGGGGGCGATTGTTAAGGTCGCGGACGCGCTCTCCGGCGCTCGGCCCGGCGCCCGCAAAGGCACTTACGAGAATTACGTCCAACGGCTAGACGAACTGGAAGCGGTGGCCAAAGGCTTCCCCGGCGTTGAACGCGCCTTCGCTATTCAGGCCGGCCGGGAAATCCGCGTCTTCGTCCGGCCGGAAGAGATCGACGACTACGCCGCGACCAAGCTGGCCGCCGACGTGGCCGCCAAGATCGAAGCTGAACTCCAATACCCGGGTGAAATTAAGGTGACGGTCATCAGGGAAAAGAGGATTATTGAATATGCTCGGTAATATAGTATTAATGATCTTCGCGATACCGCCAACCGTCATCCCGAGCTCCATTCTTTGTCATCTCGAGCAAAGCCGCGGCCACGAAATACGTGGCGCGGCGTAGCGAGATATCTGCTTCCTCTTTAACCAGAAAAAACGTAGATCCCTCGTTGGGCTCGGGATGACAAATATAATAGTAATTCACGAAACATGGTGAAAATATTATTCATCGGCGACATCGTCGGTAAACCGGCCCGCCACGCTGTGGCCCAGCTCCTGCCCGGATTGAAACAGGAGCTGAGAGTCGATTTCGTGATCGCCAACGTCGAAAACATCGCCCACGGCGCGGGCTTGACCGCCAGCACTCTGCGCGACCTGACCGAAGCTGGGGTGCAAGCCGCCACCGGCGGCAATCACACCTTCGCCAAACCGGAGGCGACGGAACTCTACGACACCGAACCGAACATCCTAATCAGGCCGATGAATTTCCCGATTGGCACGCCCGGCGTTGGCCAAAAAACCTTTACAGTTGGCCAAAAAACGGTGATGGTGGTAAACTTTAACGGTGAATTTGCGATGAAACTGGAGGGTGTGGAAAATCCGTTTGCCGCCGCTCAGCGCTGGTGGCAGACCCAACCTTCAGCCGACATCATCATCGTGGACATACACGCCGAAGCGACCAGCGAGAAAGTTAATATGGGTTGGTATCTCGACGGCAAAGTATCCGCCGTGCTCGGCACCCACACCCACGTCCCCACCGCCGACGCCCGGATCCTGCCCCACGGCACCGGTTATATCACTGACGTCGGGATGGTCGGACTGCGCGATTCGTCGCTCGGGATTGATAAAGACCTGACCCTCCAGCGATTCCTAACCGGTCAACCGGCGCCGCACGAAATTCCCGACCATGGGATCGTAAGTTTTAACGCCATCCTGCTGGCCGTAGACGGCCGCACTTGCACCCGCATCGAACCGATCGGGCGCACCATCAAAGTTTAAATAATTTACTCTCTGACTCCGCCGCTGGCGGGGTGTAGACATGAAGGGAGGTGAGAGGAATGAACAAAGTCGAACTCGCTGAAAAAGTCGCCGAAAAAATTGGCGTCACCAAGAAACAAGCGGAAGACATGCTCAACGCCTTTGAAGAGGTTGTCACGTCCACTCTCAAGGAGGGCGGGGAAGTGACCCTGACCGGCTTCGGCACCTTTACGGCCAAGAAACGCGAAGCACGGATGGGCGTCAATCCGCAAAAACCAGGCGAAAAAATCCACATCCCGGCCGTCACGGTCCCGAAATTCAAAGCCGGCAAATCACTCAAAGACGCGCTCAAGGCTAGCATGAATACCGCGCCAGTTGCACCGGTTACTTCAACCGCTCCGGCAACTTCAACAATGTAACGACTGCTATTACATCAACATCCTCCTACCGGGAGGGTGTTTTGATTTGGCGCTACTTGGCCTCCAGTTTCCGGCCAAGCTCTAACAATTTTTCGTTTTG
>JBGPHQ010000096.1:0-3732 GCA_041484505.1 Patescibacteria group bacterium | reverse complement strand
GGCCCGTACGATACGCTGGCTGAGGTGCTGAGCGACCTCCAGTATTAAGGACTGGCCATGCAGGTCGACACTTAAGGCGTTATAGATTGTCGGCAAGTGCCCTTCGAATTCAACATCGACAACCACACCGACAATCTGGATAATCGTCCCCTTCCTACCGGCAGGCAGGTTTTTATTGGCGGTGGTCTTGGGTTTGGTGGTTGTTGGCATGTATTTCCTTCCTTAGTATTTAGGCGGTAATGGCGGCAGCGCCGCCGGTTATTTCGGCAATCTCAGCGGTTATTGCCGCTTGACGGCTAGCGTTAAGTTCTAGTGTCAATCCATCAATTAGGTCAGAGGCATTGCGGTTAGAATTACCCATGGCTACCATGCGCATGGCATGTTCGCTGGCGGCCGAATCAACGCGGGCCTGCATTAACTTAGCCTCGATGTACAACCTAATGGCTTCATCTAAAACGTCATCAATGGCCGGCTCGAATTCGTAGACTTTCTGGGTTTCGGTAATACCTTCCGGCGGGTTTGTATCTATTGGCAGGAGCTGGACGGCGGTGGTTTTCTGGCTAAGGGAAGAGATAAACTGCGTATAGATTAATATGACCCGGGATGTTTCGCCACTTTCGAGGTTTTGCTTAATCATCTCCATCACCGGCGCGAAAACATTAACATCAGGAGCATCAGCTATGTCCGTATAAGTGCCTTGCAGGCTAATCCCTTCCAGCCGTGAGAAAAAACTAGCGCCCTTACGGCCAAAAACCACTACCTGCGGCTTGTTTTTTTCGGCTCTAAAGGAAGCAATTGCTAGGTTAAAAAGGTTAGAGTTAAAAGCTCCGGCCTGGCCGCGGTCAGAGGTAATAATAACGTATAAAGCCGGTTTATCAGCGGCGGCCGTAAAGTAGGGCAGGGCTTTAGCCTCGGGGCTGGGGGCGATATGGCGCATAATACTCGCCGCCAGCTCGCCGTAAGTCCGAGCGCCCTCTACCAGCTCAACTACCCGGCGCATCCGGCTGGCGGCTACAACTTCGAGGGCTTTGGTAATCTGCTTGGCGTTTTTAACCGAGCGAATCCGCCTCTGAATTATATGTATTTGGGCCATATCTAGCCTTTCTTCTCCGCTGTGCGGTACTGCTTGGCGATGTCGGCCGCCGCCTGGACTATGTCCTTTTTAAGGCTGTCGTCCGGCTTATCGTCTTTTTGCAGACGCTCAATAATTTTTTTGTGCTTCTCCTGCATCGTCGCCAGCAAACTGTCCCGGGCGGTTTGGATTTTATCTACCGGCAAACCGTCAAAGGCACCTTCGGTACCGGCGAGGATAATTACCACCTGCTGCCAAACAGCAAAAGGTGTGTATTGCGACTGTTTAAGTAGTTCGGTTAACAGATGGCCGCGGCTGAGGCGCGCCTGGGTATCGGCGTCCAAATCGCTGGAAAACTGTGAAAAGGCCGCTAATTCGCGGTACTGGGCCAAGTCCAAACGCAGGCTGCCAGCAATAGAACGGATCGCCTGTGGCTGGGCGGCCCCGCCGACGCGGCTGACGCTCAAGCCAACCGAAATAGCCGGGCGGATGCCTTGGTAAAACAGGTCGGTTTCCAGGTATATCTGGCCGTCGGTAATAGAAATGATATTGGTCGGAATGTAGGCACTGACATCACCAGCCTGGGTTTCGACAATCGGCAAAGCCGTTAAGCTGCCAGCTCCCAATTTATCCGACAGCTTAGCGGCCCTTTCCAGAAGGCGCGAATGCAGATAAAAAACATCACCGGGATAGGCTTCACGGCCCGGCGGGCGGCGCAGGAGTAAGGACATCTGGCGGTAGGCCACGGCGTGCTTAGACAGGTCGTCATAAATTATCAGGGCGTGGCGTTTATTATCACGGAACCACTCACCGATAGCCGCGCCGGCATAAGGGGCGAGATACTGCATACTAGCAGGGTCGGCGGCGCTGGTGGCGACAATGATTGTCTGGTCCATGACGCCTTCACGGCGCAGTCGCTCAATCAAGCGGGCGATACGGGCGTTCTTTTGGCCGATGGCCACATAAATGTTGATAACATCCGTCTTTTGTTTGGCCTGGTTAATCATGGTATCGACGGCGATAGCTGTTTTACCGGTTTGGCGGTCGCCAATCAGGAGCTCGCGTTGTCCGCGGCCGATGGGTACCATGGCGTCAATGGCCGTAATACCGGTCAGCAGCGGTTCGTGAACACCTTTGCGGTCTAGGACTCCCGGTGCTATCTTTTCTACGGCTCCGCGGACCTTTGTTTTTATTTCGGCTTTGCCGTCTAGCGCTCGGCCCAGCGGGTCAACTACACGGCCGACCAACTCCGGACCGACCGGAACGGAAAGGATCTCGCCGGTTAAACGTACGCGGGCACCGGCCCTAACTTCTTCATCTTCGCCAAGTAGTACCGCGCCGATTTCGTCTTCCAGTAGATTAAGAGCAAAAGCTGTGACTTTGCCGTGAACCCCTTCAATCTCAATCATTTCGGCATAACCACAATCACGGAGGCCATAAACCCAGGCCACACCGTCGCCAATACGGGTTACGATACCAGACGACCGCTCCTGGCCCCCGCTTGATAGATTGGCGATTGCGGCTTTTACTTCTTCTGACAGGTTCTTGACTTCTGATTCAAGCTTGGCCATTAAAAAGTCTCCTTAAGATCTGCTAATTTACGGGCGAGGGTTTCGTCCCAAACCCGCCCAGCAGTTTCGACTTTCAGGCCGCCGAGCACCGATTTATCAACTTCATTTTCTATCAGGACTTCACGGGCTGAAGTAACCTTTTTAATCTGAGCCTTAAGCTCGATTTCCAGCTGTCCGGTGAGCGGATGGGCGCTGGTTACCCGGCCGATTGCCAAAGCTTGCCGGTGTTCCAACTCCCAAGCGACATCGCCAATCAAAAATTCCCACTCTCCATCTCGCCCTGATTCTACAAGTATGGCGGCCAAGTGTTTGGCGACATCTTTGGCTGATTTGCCCAGCAAAAGCTGGCTAGCGGCGTAGCGGGCGAGGGAACGGCGGGATATTTTATTCATCCCGTTAGAACCTCAAAAGACTTACAATGTTTATCAAAACGTCGAACCATGCACGTGTATTCAGTCGTTAACCAAGGCGCGGAAGTTAAGTGAGGTCTAACGGGATTCATCCGGCGAGCCCCCTGATGGCGCGTTCAATCAACGACATATCGCGCTCTGAATCTAGTTTCTCATGGATAAGCTTCTCGGTGGCGTCGGCCACCAGCTCGGCCAGTTCCCCGCGCAGCTCATCCCTCAACTTGTCGCGCTCCTGCGCCAGGTGCTCTTCGGCTTCCTTGACAATCAGACGAGCCCGCTTGGCGGCGGCTTCCTCGGCGTTGACGATAATGGTACCAGCGGCTTTTTTAGCTTCAGCCAAGGCTTCATCGGCGTGAGCTCGCGCCCGTGCCAGAACTTCTTCAGCGCGAGCCTCAGCTTTGGCTAAAACTTCTTCCGTTTGTTTGGCATGCACCAGGCCTTGCTCCAGTGTTTGGCGGCGCTGTTCAAGTGTCTCGATAATTTTGGGTAAAACCCAGCGTTTAATTACCCAAAGGACAATTACAAAAGTTGCCAATTGGAACAGAAACTCCTTAACATTTAAGTTAAAGGCGCCAATCCCGCTGGTGGAAGTGCTCTGGGCAAATTGTGTCAGGCTGCTAGTCACTAAAGCTTAAATCTCTTTCTAAGACGTCGTAAACAGTATTAACAGGACGAAGGC
>JBGPHQ010000095.1:0-3771 GCA_041484505.1 Patescibacteria group bacterium | reverse complement strand
GAGCGGGTGGAGTTTTTGTTCGGGTTGTATCGGGTAGCGATCGCGAAAGCGCCGGTCGCCAAACGAAAAACAACTTTGTGAGATCAACCATCAATGTTTCCTGGCATAGCACCCATCGGATGCCGACCAATGCGACGATTCCACAGCGGATTAATTGGCATATTCAGCATCAGCGGCGTTGCGCTTGCCGGCCGATGCCGGAGTTGGTTAAGAAGTTGATGGAACGTAAAAAGTAGTTGTTACCAGCCCTCCGATCGGCCGAAGTGCCCATATGCGGCGAGCCGTCTGAATTGCGGTCGACGTAGATCGAGACGTTCAATGATGGCCCGTGGTCGAAAGTCAAAGTTTTTTTGTAACCACGGCGTGAGGTTACGACCGTTGGCATCAGTCGCTTCGAGCATGACCGGCTCAGCCCGACCTATCGCATAGGCGACGCTAACCAAACATTGTTGGGCGAGGCCTTGATTAATAGCACCGATGGCGGCAAACCTGGCCATATATGCGCCGGATCGATCAACCTTGGTGGCGTCCTTGCCGGAAAAACAACCCCCGCCGTGGGGGATCAGGCCGCCATAGGTGTCAACCATGATTTTTCGTCCGGTCAGACCGGTATCGGCGGCGAAACCGCCCTGATGCCACTCCCCAGCCGGATTGATAAAGAGGTCGGGGCTACCAGTTGAGTCCACCAGCGGCCGGATCAGAGCGTTCGTTAGGCTCTGGCGTAAAGCCGCCAACGATATTGCTTCGTCGTGTTGCGCGCTAACCACGACGGCCGTGACCCGACCGTGACTGACGGTGACTTGTGTTTTTCCGTCGGGGCGGAGCCAGGCCAAGCGTGGGTCAGTTCGACGCAGATTTTCCAGGCCGCGGGCTAAACGATGGGCCAGGACGACTCCGCGCGGCAAGCGCTCCGGTGTTTCAGCGGTGGCGAAACCGTACATAATACCCTGGTCGCCGGCGCCGCCTCCGAACCGCTCGTCCCTCGGGTTCGGGGCGCCGCCGGTATCGACCGCCTTCGAAATTTCTGGGGACTGACCAACAATATTAACGGTGATATCGAGATCGTCGTCGTAGCCGATGTCGCGGTAAACTCGCCGAGCAACGGCGGCATAGTCCGGCGTCGCCGTGGTCGTGACTTCGCCGGCGATCACGAGTCGGCCGTGGGCGCCGAATGTTTCGATCGCCACCCGGGCGGTCGGATCGGTGGTGATGATCTCGTCGAGCATCGCGTCGGAAATTTGATCGCACACTTTGTCCGGATGACCGGCGGTGACGGATTCAACGGAATATGTGGCGGGGATGAACATAGCAAACGCCTTTCTGATGGGAAAGGCGGCGCGTCAGGGCTATCCTTCCCCATCATAAGTTGATGGGGCTGGTGTTAGCACCTTGCCCACGAACCATTCGCTAACGCTCAGGTTCGGGGTAGGTTGTCGGTAGGTTTCGTGCCGCCGAAGCGGGACAGCGGGCCAGAACCCGCGCCCCGTACCATCCCGCATCGGGATTGGTTTGGGGCAAGCTACACTCTTGATAGATGAATTGTGGATAGACATTACCATAACTTTTGTCAAAAGACAAGGCGGCAGATAGGCGGACGACATTAGAGTGTCAATTGGTGGAGTATTTGATATACTATAGCGATGAGAAATAAAACTACCGATAATCTCCAGCAGGTCGGCCCGGTTACTTGGCCAACGCTTTTCCGCGCCTGGGAAAAACGCGAGGCGTCCCAAGCGGGTTGGATCAGACACTACCGCGGACGCGGCTACGCTTCGTGGCGCGAATGGCGGACGACGGCTTACGCTGACCTAAAGCCACAACAGCGTCAATGGACTCTGTACCGCGTCCAACAGCCGGAATTGGTTGTGCCGGGGTGGTGCGGCGGGCCGTTCCGTGGTTGGCGGAAGCATTATCGCGGCCATATGATTACCTTTCGAACATTATCTCAGCGGCGGTTGATTCAAAACAACGGAAAAGTTAAAAGTATCATCCGAAAGTTTCCGACGACCACCCAAATGCTCGGTGTAATCTGGCGCGGTAAAATCGTAGTGATCGAAGGGATGCATCGCGCCTGCGCGGTGGTCTTAGCGGCCCGGCAAGGAAAGAAGATAAACACCTCAATGACTATCGCCCTCACGCCTTGGTCCGGCCGCCTGCCTAATTTAAGTTCCGGCCAGAAAAAAGTTATTAAGTAACTCCATTTATGTTCCACACTTTTATCCTCATCCTCCACGTCTTCGGCAGTAGCATCGTGCTAGGCGTAGTTTTTTTCAGCGTCGCGGCCATGATCAAGCCACCAGCCACCTTAGCACAACTCGACCGGCTCGGTTTCGTCGGCCGGTTCGGTATGTGGGCTTCAGGCTGGCAGTTCGTGACCGGCGTGATTATGTACCTGCTAGAGCCGACAGAATTAAATCACAACCCGCTGTTTTGGATAAAAATCGGGTTGTATGTCGTGGAGGGAACATTAGCCAGTGTCCTCCTGACCAAACAGGTGCGCCGGATCCGCGCCTCTCTAACTCAGCAACAGACACCGCCAGCCCGCGGTTTGATGATGACATTGGTTATCCACGCCATGCTCATTTTAGCCATCGTGGCCTTGGGGGTGATGATTGTTGAGCAATAGCAGAGCGCTGTTTGGACTAATCTCGTTTAGGTTGACCTGATTATTGTTAATGTCTGGCTATAGTATTAACTACAAATTGTTGTTGGTTTGACCCAGCCCCACTTTGGTTGGGTCATGGTTACCAGGGAAATATGCTGTTTAACCACAATAAATAGCTGGGGTTAAAAATATGATTTTAGCCAAAGTGGGGCTGGGTTGACAGCCATTATTTTTTTGGTTACACTACGCACCTGAAAGATTTTATTACTCGCCGATGAATATTACCGTCGACCAGCAACCTAAATCGCAAATCAAACTGACCGTCGAGCTAACGCCTGATGAGATGAAACCTTATCTCGAACGGGCGGCGGAAGAACTGTCGACCGAGTTTAAGATTGAGGGCTTCCGGCCCGGCAAAGCCAGCCCGGGCATGGTGATGGCTAAACTTGGCGCCCAACATGTCTGGGAAGCGGCGGCTGAACACGCGGTGCGGAAGACGTTCATTCAAGTGATTCGCGAGAAATCATTGCCGACCATCGGCCAGCCGCATATCCACATTCTCAAAATAGCCCCGGATAATCCGTTTATTTACACCGCCGAATCGGCGGTTTTGCCAACCCTTACGGTCGGCGATTATAACAAGAAGAAAGCGCGGCCGACCAAGGTCGCGGTCACGCCGGCGGAAACTGACCAAGCCCTCGAAGATTTACGCCAAATGTTCGCGACCGAGGCCTTGGTCGATCGCGCGGCTAAGATCGGTGACAAGGTCATCGTTGATATCGACCTGTCCCAAGACCGCGTGGCGATCGAAGGCGGCTCGAGCAAAGCCCACCCGATCGTGATCGGCTCTAACCATTTTATTCCCGGATTTGAAGACCAGCTGGTCGGGGCTAAGAAAGACAACACAAAAACCTTCACCCTCCCATTTCCTAAGGAATACCATAACGAAAAGCTAGCCGGTAAAAAAGGTGACTTCACGGTTAAAGTAAAATCCGTGTTCGAGGTCACCAAACCAGAACTGAGCGACGATTTTGCTAAACAAGCCGGCAAATTCACTACGGTCACCGAATTGCGAGCCAGCCTGGAGAAGAATTTACGAACCGAAGCCGAGGAAAAAGAAGACAGCGCGTTTGAGCGAGCCTTAGTTGATGAATTAATCGATCGTT
>JBGPHQ010000094.1:0-3814 GCA_041484505.1 Patescibacteria group bacterium | reverse complement strand
CGATGAACTGGGGGCCTTGGCGGCGTATTCCTGTTTGCGTCAGGCCGGCGTGGACGCGTCGCAACTCGATTACATTATCGTTGGCACTAACACCGGCACTGGCTATCCCAGCACCGCCTCCCGGATCAAGGGCATGCTGGCGGGTCGCTCCTCGGCGGCCACTTTCGACATGCAGGAAGCTTGTCCGGTTGGCGCGATGGCCGTGATGGTCGGGACGGCATTGATTCGGGCCAGGTTCGGTCGGAAAATTCTGGTGGTGGCGGCCGAACGGGCTACCTCCCTGGCGTCGCCCGACGACTTCGAAGCCGCCAATCTGTTCGGCGATGAGGCGGGAGCCTGGTTGCTCTCAGACAGCCAGTCCGAGCGGATGTTGTTTTTCCTGGCCGACTCCGACCCGTACGATCTCAAGTCCGAGTGGATCGTGCGGCAGTCTAATGGCCACTTCAAGCAAGACGGCCACGCCGTACATGAGTTCGTCGGTCAAGCGATACCGCGAGCTATGGCCACGGCCTTCGAGCGAAGCGGTTTGCCGCCGGAGTTGTTTCAACATCTGGTTATTCATCAAGCTAGCGGCAAGACGGCCGATTTCCTGGCCAAACAATTACGCAAGCGTTGGCCGGAGTGGATGAATAATGTCCGGGTCCATCGCAACGTCGAGACGCACGGCAACACCAGCGGCGCATGCACCAGTTGGCTCGTGTCCCGCGGGGTGGCGGCGGGCGCTATCCGACCGGGCGAACGCGTGCTCGTTGTCGTGTTCGGTTCAGGGATGTCACTAGGCATATACGGATTCATCGTTCCATAAACTTCTACAACGCTCTATGGTCGGGGGCGTTTTCTTTTTCACCCGTTGCTTTATCTTAAGCCAATACTCAGTTATTGAACCCGCCGTCCCCTAGATTTGTCTTAACAGCCAAAAAGTGTTATGTTATCCACAGCAGAGTGTTATTCGCATGCCTAGACAGCATGCAAGTACATGAAAAAATCGCTAAACACACATCTAATTCCACTTTTATTAAGTCACCTCGAACTTTTTGTGTCGGGGCGTTTTAATTATTAACGACACTACCTATGTCGATCCAACAACGTCGTAGCCTTCTGCAGTGGGGAGCGCTGACCGTCCCGTTAGCGGCGGTGATCGCTTTAGCCGTAGTTTTTTCAAATAGTCATTCAGCCCAAGCCAGCGCCACCATCAGCGGAACGGTTAGTAATCCAACCCCACCCGGGGGCGTGGCCGCCACAGTAAATCTCAATTTCTGGGGTCCGGGCGGCGGCGGGGGTTCGCAGTCCGATAGTAGCGGCAATTTTACCGTTTCACTCAACCCCGGACACTATAGCGGGCAGGCGGTTCCAACCAGCGGGTCATACGGGCCGTCACTTGTTCAGGATTTCGATGTGGTAGATGGCGGATCGATCACGCTTAACTTCACCCTGACCGCCGTCCAGATGGCCGGAAAATTCACTACGGCTGACGGGACCGGTGTGCGTGGCAGTTTGAACGTATTTAACGCCGACTACTCGAAGAATGTTCATATTGAATCTAACGACGCTGGCAATTATGTCATGGGCGGGTTTCCAGCCGGCACCTACACGGTCCAGCCAATGGTCGGGTTTAACGTGACTGGTTTGGTGGCGCCCGATCCGTCGGATGTAGTTTTAACGACGGATGGAGCGGTGGTGACAAAAAACTTCACCCTGGGCGTCGCGGCTAAAACGATTACCGGCGCCGTGACCAGGGTTGGTGGGGGAGCGGTGGCCAACGCCTGCGTCAACGCGAACAAGATGAATGGTCAGGGTTTTGCCAACGCCAATACTAATGCCAGTGGTAATTACACCATGTCTCTTTCGGGCGGGTCATGGAACGTGCAAGTCAATCCCTGCAATCCCGAGGCCGACTGGATTTTCAACGGTTCGCCGATCATGATTGATTTCGCCGCCGACGCAACCATTGAGTCAAAAGCCGCTAACTTCAGTGTGACGACCGCCAACTCATCTATCTCCGGCACTATCACTGATCAGAACGGCGCCTTGGTGACCAGCGGCGGAATCGACTTTCGGACCCAGGCCGGAGTCGGCTCGCACGCCAACGTCAACACCAACGGCACATACACCGCGCGGATGACCGGCGGAACATATAACGTGTTCTTCTGGTCGCAAAACAACGGTTATAGTTTACCGCAAACCACAGTCACCTTGGCCGAAGGCGAAAGTAAAACCCTCAACCTAATGGTGCAAGCCAAAACCGCCCACATCAGGGGCACGGTCCATGATGCCGGTGGCGTAGCGGCGCCCAATGTGATGATCAATGCGAATGAAATGAGCAGTCAGGGTGGTAAGCCGGGCGGCTGGGGGAATACCCGTTCCGATGCGAGCGGAAATTTCGACCTGTTGGTCACTCCGGCGACGTACAACCTAAACATTGGGACCGAGCCGAACTCGTCGTATGTCTGGGCCAATCCAAGCCAAATTCAAATCCCGGTGCCGTCCGCGACATCAATCGTCACCCCGGCTGATTATCCGGCCCTGAATTTCGTGGTGGCGAAAGCAGATTCAAAGATTGTCGGTAAGCTGACGGCCGGCGGAAATCCAATTAACAACGCCCCACTCTGCGTTTATGCGCGGTTAACCGGGGTCTTTAATCAAACATGTAATCCGCTCCAGCCGAACGGCACGTTTACGATCAACGTTTCCTCAGCTAGCGGCACGGCTTATGAGATCGGCTGTTTCAGTCCGCCGAACATGCCGTATTCCTGTCCGCAAGCGGTCGCGGTGACGATTGTGCCGGGCGGGACAGTCACTAAGGATCTTGACCTAACGATGAACAACTCGTCGATCGTCGGGCAACTCTACGATCAATCAGGATTTCCGCTCTCGAACTGTGAGAGTTTCCGCGGTGGCCGCGTGTTCGCCGATAACCCGGGCGGCAACAGCGCCCACTATGAGGGCGAGATCGGCACCGATTGTAAATTCAGAATTTCATTGGTGGCCGGTGTGTACTTCATGAACTCCTTCTTCCCGCCGGATTCCGGCGCAATGAATTCGCCGCCCGGCGCGCCGGTGCAAGTCTTCAGCGGACAAACGGTGCAAAAAAACATCATGGTCGCTAAGGCTGACGCCTCCATCACCGTCACCTTGCTCGACAAGAACGGCAACGGCACGCCAGGCTATATCAACGTCGACAACAACGAGGAAATCAACATGTCCCGCGAAGGGAACCAGGGTCAAACCGGTCCGGGCGGCCAGGGTGACAAAGGCGCTGATCTTGGGTTCGGCAAGAAAATGCCGTGCGGCGCGGCGGATTTTGCCGGGGTGCAGAAGTGTTGTCAGGATCCGAAGAATAAGGCGCAGTGCACCGCTTTCAGCATTCCGGACGGTCCGAACGGTTGTAAAAACGCCTACACGTGCGTCCAGCAATGCGTCAAAAATCCGAATATCTGTAAAGACGCCAACAAGAATAACCAATCAGCTGGTCCGCAACCTGGACAAGGTAATTTCACGGCCGGTCCGGGAGGATGTAAGACTGATGCGGAATGTAAGACATATTGTTCGCAGCCGGCCCACCAAGACGAGTGTTCTAAATTTGCGCCGCCGCCGGGCGTCCAGGGTCAGAGCGTGACCAAGGCTAAGTTGTTCAAGAAAATACCGACCAGAATCATCAGCTACGTCCCGGTCAGCGCCTTAGCAACTCCCGGTGGTCCCGGCGACCAAGGGGCCGGTTTCGACAAAGGCATTCACTCCAGCGGTCCAACTGATTCCCAAGGGAACGCGAAAATCCAGCTACTCAGCGGTCATCGTTACAAAGTCTGCGCCGGAT
>JBGPHQ010000093.1:0-3878 GCA_041484505.1 Patescibacteria group bacterium | reverse complement strand
CGCTGTAGCGTCTTTTTCTTCAAAGTGAGCACCAGCCCGTTCGATGATTTTGGCCAATTTAAAGCGCTTGCGAGCGCTTATAGGGCGCGACTCCACAATTATTACCGTGTCACCAACCTTAGGTTCATTTTTCTCATCATGGGCCATAAATTTAGTCTTAACGGTGTATTGTTTCTTATACAGGGGGTGGGTTCTGCGGGTCGTGATAGTAATAACGATAGTTTTATCGCCCTTGTCACTACTAACAACGCCGGTAAGCAGCTTGGCCATTACATTGCCTCCTTAGCCAGCTGTTCGCCCAAAACTGTCAGCACCCGCGCCAGGTCACGGCGCTTGTGGCGCAGAATCCGTACATTTTGGACCTCGCCGCTATACAATCGGCGCCGCAGGTCAGTAATCTCTTCGCGCAGGCTGGAGCTTTGCAAAGTCAGCTCTTGGGTGCTCAGTTTACGGATTTCAACAATTTTCATATTATTGCTCCTCCTTGGTAATAAAGGTCGTCTTAACCGGTAGTTTATGCCCGGCCAGCCGCATGGCTTCGCGGGCAACTTCTTCACTAACACCGTCCATTTCGAACAACACAGTCCCGGGTTTGACCTTAGCCACGAAAAACTCCGGATTACCCTTGCCGACACCCATCTTGGTGCCTAGCGGTTTTAGAGTGACCGGTGTATGCGGAAAAATTCTTATCCAGATTTGACCGCCGCGCTTTATATAACGGGTCATGGCCTGGCGGGCGGCTTCAATCTGGCGGCTACTGAGGCGTTCGCTTTGCAAACTGACCAGTCCATATTTTCCGTATGACAGCTGATTGAGCGTGGTAGCAGTAGCCCCGTGGATACGGCCTTTGCGGACCTTGCGGAATTTAGTTCGGGACGGCATTAACACAGCTTAAGCCTCCCCCTTATATATCCAGACCTTAACGCCTATAATGCCGGCCCCCGGATACAGCGCCCTGGCGCTAGCATAATCGATATCGGCTCGGATAGTGTGCAAAGGGACACTGCCCTGGACTTCTTTTTCGCGGCGACTCATTTCCATGCCGCCCAATCGTCCGGCAATCTCAATTCTTACACCTTTGGCCCCGGCCCTGATACTGGCGGCGGCGGATGATTTTATCGCCCGGCGGTAAGCTATGCGGCGCTCCAGCTGGTGGGCAATGTTTTCGGCCACTAGCTTAGCCTGCAGTTCCGGACGTTTGATTTCCTCGATATTAACCCGTACCGGAACTCCGTAGAGCTTCTCAATAGCATTTTTTAGCTCCTGCGCGCCGGAGCCGCCGCGGCCGATGACCACACCGGCTCGGGCCGTCTGCACGGTGACGGTCACCAAGTTAGGCGAGCGTTCAATATCCACCTTACTGACGGCCGCCCGTGAGCCAAGCTTGCCGCTAATCAAGCGGCGGGCCGCCAAGTCTTGTTTGAGATACTGTGAGTACTCTTTTTTGTTGGCAAACCACTTACTGCGCCAATCCCTATTGACCTGCAGGCGCATACTGATAGGGTTAACTTTTTGTCCCATTAGGCCTCTCCTGGTCCGCAGTCTTGGCCGGCTTTTTAACCACCCGCTTTTCGCCGTCCACTACAACTTTAATTTGGCTGGTTTTGCGCTGAAAAGTTCGTGCTCGGCCGCGGGCGGCGGGCCGGTAACGCTTGTAACGCTGGCCAGGTGTCACACTAATTTCTGTTATAGATAACGTACCTGGTTTCAGTTTGTGGTTGTGCTCGGCATTAGCCTGCACACTTTTGATGGCCTGTTTAACAGCCCCTGCCGCCCGACGAGGGGTATGTTCTAAAATCACCAGGGCGTCTTCCACGCTGCGGCCGCGGATAAGCGCCGCCACTTCGCTGACTTTACGCGGGCTAAGCCTAATGCTTCGCGAGAAAGCTGATGCCGGCATAAACTACCTCCGGGTCTCCCCAGTTTCCTGGCTTTTAGCTAACTTGCCGCCATGGACACGGAACTTCCTGGTTGGTGCGAACTCACCAAGCCGGTGCCCAACCATGTTCTCGGTGATAAATACCGGCACGTGGACCTTGCCGTTATGGACAGCAATGGTGCGGCCGACAAATTCGGGCGAAATGGTGCTGGCTCTGGCCCAGGTCTTAACAACCGTCCGGTCTTCAGAACCGAGCGCGGCAATTTTCTTAGCCAGCTTAAAATCTATATAAGGGCCTTTTTTAAGTGAGCGGCTCATAGCTATCTCCTCTTTGACTCATGACGTGACCTGACAATAAACCTGCTGCTGGCTTTGCGGCGGCGTGTCTTATAACCCAGGGTCTTTTGTCCCCAAGGAGACGACGGCGGGCGGGCCATCCTATGCTTACCGCCGTCACCGCCGCCGTGCGGGTGGTCGGCCGCGGCCATAACCACACCTCGAACTGTTGGACGGATGCCCATGTGCCGTTTGCGGCCGGCTTTACCAATCTTGATATTCTGGTGCTGTTCGTTACCGACCACCCCAATTGAGGCTAGGCAGTCAATGTTCAGCATCCGGACTTCGCCGCTGGGTAAGCGCACTTGGGCGTATTTCTCTTCTTTGGCAAGTAGCTGAGCGCCAGCACCGGCCGTTCTGACCAGCTGAGCGCCGCGGCCCGGCTGCAACTCAACAGCGTGAATGGTTGTACCAGTGGGGATATTCTTAAGCGGCAAGCGGTTGCCGGTGGTAATAGCGGCTTCCTCTTGGCTAACCAGTTTACTGCCCGGTTTCATTCCCTTGGCCGCCAAAACGTAATGGCGCTGGCCGCCCGCGTCAACAATCCGGGCAATGCGGGCGCTACGGTTGGGGTCGTACTCGATTTGCTCAACTTTGGCGCTGGTTCCAGGTGCTAATTTAAAATTAACTAGCCGGTAATAGCGGCGGGCACCGGCCCCACGGTGACGCGTAGTAATCCGGCCCTGGTTATTGCGTCCGACGGCGCCTTTTTTAATAGTTATCAGGCTTTTAAGTGGCTTACTAGTAGTCAGGCCGGCAAAGTCCTGGGTGGTCATGCCGCGCTGGGCCGGCGTATTTGGTTTTAGTAATCGCAGCGCCATTATTTCTTCTCCTTCTCAGGCTTGGCCTTAGCTTCCTCGACGGCTGCAAAAATCGGTAATTTATCGCCGGCTTTAAGCGTTACGTAAGCTTTACGAATATCGGAGTTCCGGCCTTTGAAAACATTGCGGCCGCCGCGCCGGTAGGACCGTTTGACTTTGCCGGGCACACTAGCAATCCGGACGCCTTTAACGCCGACTGCGTACTGGCTCGCCACGGCTTTGGCGACCAGGTGTTTGTTGGCCGATCTGGGTATTTCAAAAACGTAAGTGTTGCCGTCGTCGCTGGACAGCTGGTAGGCTTTCTCGCTCAGCCGGGGCTTTAGAACCAATTCTTTAAGCATTTTTACCCCTCTTAATTAAAGCTTTTGCCGGGTCAAGCCAATCAGTTAGATTCTGTAGGGCGTCTTTAGTTATAACTATGTGGTCGGCGTTAAGAACGTCAAAAACGTTTAGGCTGTGCACCGGCCGCAACTGGACACTGCCCAGATTATCGGCGGCCTGCCGAAACTTATCGTCCACGGACTTAACTAAAATCAGTGTCCTTTTTTGGGCGTTAAGTTTCTTTAACAAGTTAGCCGCATCTTTAGTCTTACCACTGGCTAATACAGCTTCCTCAAGCACGATGATTTTATCGGCCTGGGCGGCCAAGGTTAGAGCTTGCCGCAGAGCCAGGCGTTTAGCTTTCAGATTCAATTTGCGGCTATAATTTTCCGCTCCTGTCGGTCCAAAAGCCACACCGCCGCCTGTCCAGATTGGGTTACGGCGCGAGCCAAAGCGGGCGTTGCCGGTACCCTTTTGGCGCCACGGTTTACGGCCGCCGCCGCGGACCTCGCCGCGGGTTT
>JBGPHQ010000092.1:0-3934 GCA_041484505.1 Patescibacteria group bacterium | reverse complement strand
TTAGGACGCTTTTCGTCGCCGTCCCTTCGGTCGTTTCGGCAGGCCGGCCCGAGCGGCAATTAGTTCCAACGCCTGTTCAAGCGTGATATCCTCGGGCGTTAGGCCGCCATTGATGGTCGCGTTCGTCGTGCCGTCGCTGACGTACGGGCCGGAACGCCCATCCAGCACTTTAATCATGGTTTTGGTCTGCGGGTTCTCGCCGAGTTCGCGGAGAGCTTTTGCTTGTCGTCGGGCCCGACCCTTCTTTTCTTGGGCTAAAAGTTCAAGACACTGTTCGAGCGTGATGGTCGTTGGTTCCATCCCATCAGGAATACTTCGTGTTTCCGTCCCGCACTTGATGTACGGCCCGAAACGTCCATTGGCGGCCAGGATGTCGTCTTCGGTATCCGGTTTTTTTCCGACTGTCCGCGGAAGTGACAACAGCAGTAACGCCTGATCTAGGGTTAAGGTCAGCGGTGTCATACTTGGCAGGAGCGAAGCCATTTTCGGTTTGTCGCCAACTGGTTTACCCTTTTTTCCTTTGAGTGGTTTCCCTTCGGCGTCTTTCGGTCTTTCCGGTTGTTCGCCGAGTTGAACGTACGGGCCGAATCGACCAACCTTGACGTAGACGTTTTTTCCCGAGACGGGGTCAATACCGATCGCCTTTTCAGCCACGGCCGAGTGCTCGATGAGTTCTAGCGCTTTGGCCACCGTCAATTCATCCGGCGGAATGTCATTGGGAATCTTGGATGTTTTTTCATTCCAGCGAATGAACGGACCGTAACGGCCGATGCGCACCTCAACCGGTTTACCCGCTGATTCGCCAATCGTGATGCCGCTGGTCAGTCGCGGATCAATCGTGTCTTTGACTTTTTCCAGGGTTGGTTTTAATCCCGGCACCCCGTCGCCGAAGTAGAAATGTTTCAAATAAGCCTTATCGTCGGCTTCGCCACGGGCAATGGCGTCAAGTTCATCTTCCAATTTGGCGGTAAAAGCGTAGTCGACCAGATTATTTAAATACTTCTCCAGCATGTTGACGACCGCGAAAGCGGTAAAGGTGGGGACTAAAGCGGGGCCTTTTTTCACGACATACTCACGGCGCAAAATCGTGTCGATAATTGAGGCGTACGTGCTGGGGCGGCCGATGCCGCGGCTTTCCAACTCTTTCACCAGCGAAGCTTCGGTTAATCGGGCCGGTGGTTGGGTGATATGTTGGAGCGGCTTGAGTTCGCTGATCGTCAGGGTGTCGCCGACGGCCATGATCGGCAGGACAATTTCCTGTTCCGCCAGTTCGGCCGCCACATCGTCCGCCCCTTCGACATAAGCGCGGCGAAAACCTTGGAAAGTGTAGGTTTTTCCTTTGGCCGCGAAGACCGCGTCGTCGAGGTTGAGGCTGACCGTCACGCGTCGGCCGGCGCTATCGGACATTTGTGAAGCGATGGTGCGTTTCCAGATTAGTTCGTAGAGTTTAAACTCATCGTCGGCTACGGCCGCTTTGACCTGTTCGAGCGGCTGAAATTGTTCGCCGGCCGGCCGGATAGCTTCGTGCGCTTCTTGGGCGTTTTTAACTTTTGTCTGGTACTGGCGCGGAGCGGGCGGCAGGTATTCCGGGCCGTACTGCTCAGCGATCCACGACCGGGCGGCGTCAATGGCCTGAGTTGAAAGCAAAGTGGAATCGGTCCGCATGTAAGTAATGTAACCGTTCTCGTATAACCCCTGAGCCAGTTGCATCGTCCGCCGCGAGGTATAGCGCAGTTTGCGGTTAGCTTCCTGCTGGAGGGTGCTGGTGGTGAAGGGCGGGAAGGGTCGCTCGGTGAAAGGTTTTTCTTCGATGTTGGCGACGCTGGGCGCGCTTTTTTCTAAGCGTGTGACCAGCGACTCGGCGTCGGTTTGTTTCATCCAGACGCCGCGATCACTCTTTATCTGGCCGGTGTTTGGGTCAAAATCTTTTCCGAGGACGATTGGTTTACCGGCGATGGAAGCTAGTTCAGCTTGAAATAACTCTTTTTTCTTAGTGGCAAACGTTGCTAAAGCGTCCCAAAACTCGCTGGGTACAAAGGCTAACCGTTGCCGTTCACGTTCAACCAGTAACCGAGTGGCCACGCTTTGAACGCGGCCAGCCGATAATCCTGGTTTAATTTTTCGCCATAAAATCGGCGACACTTCATAGCCGTAGAGCCGATCAATCAAGCGTCGCGTTTCCTGAGCATGAACGAGGTTAATATCAATGCCACGTGGATGCTCAAGCGCGGCTAAAATAGCGGTTTTGGTAATTTCATGAAAAGCGATTCGCTTCAGCCCTTTGGCCGGGACTTTCAACAGTTCTGCTAGATGCCAAGAAATAGCCTCGCCCTCACGATCTTCGTCAGTCGCAAAGTAGACGGTGTCGGCGGCTTTGGCGCGTTTGCGCAAATCAGCCACCACCGATTTGCTGTCGGTCGGGACTTCGTAGAGCGGGGTAAAATCGTGCTCGATGTCGATGCCCATTGAACTGCGCGGCAAATCACGGACATGGCCGTAGGATGATTGGACATCATAACCGCGGCCGAGAAATTCTTTGATCTTTTTAGCTTTGGTCGGTGATTCGACGATGACAAGTGATGAACTCATCCGGTTATAACGTAGGGTGAAAAAAGTAATTCATTTGTTTGACTTGGTGGCTTGTTAGTAGACCGGCTAACGGGACTCAGGCGAGAGCATAGACCAGTCCGCCCAGATGGTGAACGGCGCCGTTGATTTCTAGTAACGTTAAGGTAGCGGATACGACGCTGTTGTCCAGTCTACTCTTTTCCGTCAGTTCGTCAATATGTAATGCCCCGACCGCTAAAAGTTTTAGCAAAACTTGTTCATCCGCAGATTGCGGCCGGTACGATGAAATCACCGGCGGTGGCGCACCGAGTGAGATGTCAAAAACACGCAAAATGTCGTCAGCCGAAATTATGGGAGTCGCCCCGAGTTTCAACCAATTCAGCGGGCCGATCGAGGTTGGCGAGGTGATATTGCCCGGCACCACCAGCACCTCGCGATTCTGTTCGACGGCGAATTTGGCGGTGATCAAGGCGCCGGATTTTTCGCCTGCTTCGACCAGTAGCACCGCTTTGGCCAGGCCGGAAATGATCCGGTTGCGCTGGGGAAAATGGTGGCGTTCCGGCTCGGCCCCGAGCGGAAACTCGCTGATAATCGCGCCGCCCCCGGCGATAATGTCGTCGGCCAACTGGCGGTGTTCCCATGGGTATACTTGGTCAATGCCACACCCCAACACGGCCACGGTCGGCGCGTGATATTTAACGGCGACGCGGTGAGCTTGGCCGTCGATGCCGAGAGCCAGGCCGGAGACAATCGTCAGGCCGGCGCGCACCACCGGCTCGAGGAGCGAGGTGGTGACGGATAATCCGTATGGTGTCGGACGGCGGGTCCCGACCACCGCCAGCGCGGTCCGATGCCAGGCCTCAACACTACCGCGGACATAGAGCACCGGTGGGGGACTAGGAATTTGACTTAGCAAATATGGGTATCGCGAATCGCCAAGGGTAATGAGCGTGATGTCGGTAAGATTTAAGTTGTCAGTTGTAAGTAAATTCTGAATATCGCTCAGCAGTGACGAAGCTCGCGATGGTTCAATTCCCGTGTTGATCAGGTCGGACATCTGCCAGGTGTTCGGCGATAGCGCAAACATATTGTTGGTCACTAACTTTGACATCACGCTGAATGTGACGGACGGCAGGCGATGGACGGTGGCGATTATTGAAGTTGAATTGTGGTTTGACCCAGCACCACTTTGACCAGCGCGTTGATTTTTACCCCGAGAGAGCATGTCTGCACTATTATTGTGATTGACTAACACTGCGTTGGGATCAAAGTGGTGCTGGGTTGACATGTGAAGTGAAACTAGTAAAGTATAAATAACCGTCGCTTTTTAATCCTCCGGGAGGCGTCATGAATCGCACCCCCTTTA
>JBGPHQ010000091.1:0-3937 GCA_041484505.1 Patescibacteria group bacterium | reverse complement strand
GTTATTCGGAAGGGTTGCACCAGGCGATTGAAGCCAAGGAGGGTCTGGAGGTTAAACAGGAAAACCTGACTTTAGCCACCATCACCCTCCAAAACTTGTTTCGGCTTTATCCAAAACTGGCCGGCATGACCGGGACGGCCGTGACCGAGGCCGAAGAATTCCATAAAATTTATGAACTTGATGTGGTCGTCGTGCCAACCCACCGGCCGATGGTGCGGAAAGACCTGACCGATTCGGTGTACAAAAATGAAACCGGAAAATTTACCGCGGTAGTCAGGGAAATTGGGCGCCGCCACGAAGTCAAGCAACCGATGTTAGTCGGCACAATCTCGATCGAAAAAAACGAAATCCTCTCGGAGTTGTTAAACCGGGCCGGCATCCCGCATGAAGTTTTGAACGCTAAGAACCACGAGCGTGAAGCGCAAATTATCGCCCAAGCCGGCCGACCCGGCGCAGTGACTTTAGCCACCAACATCGCCGGCCGCGGCGTCGACATAATTCTCGGCGGCACGCCGCCCGACCCAGCCCAGGCGGAAATAGCCAAAACCGCCGGCGGTCTGCACGTGCTCGGGACCGAACGCCACGAATCGCGGCGGATTGACAACCAACTCCGCGGCCGATCCGGCCGTCAAGGCGACCCCGGCTCGAGTCAGTTTTTCGTGTCGATGGCTGACGATTTAATGCGGATTTTTGGCTCCGACCGGATGCAGGGTTTAATGAACCGGCTCGGCGTGCCCGACGATATGCCGATCGAAAGCGGCTTGGTGGCCAAGTCGATCGAACAGGCGCA
The DNA here is from genome assembly GCA_041484505.1 of Patescibacteria group bacterium. GTDB lineage: Bacteria > Patescibacteriota > Patescibacteriia > SBBC01 > CAIJZX01 > CAIJZX01. The sequence continues at coordinate 3,147 of JBGPHQ010000091.1, read as the reverse complement.
AAAAAAGGTGGAAGGCCATAACTTCGACATCCGTAAACATCTGGTCGAGTACGACGACATCATGAATAAACACCGCGAGGTAATTTACAAACGCCGGCGCGAAATATTGATGAGCGAACCGGCGCGGGTGATCGAATTGCTAACCGAGCTGGTGGAAAAAGAAATTGCGCAGATGGTGGCCATCCATACGGCGGGCGAAGATCAAACGCACTGGGACTTGGACGCGGTTTATGCCGCGCTCGACGCGATCGGATTGGTTAATATCAAAGACCGGCTGACGATGGAGGACTTGAAAGACGGGACCCCGGGCCAACCACGCGATGTATCCGCTCGCTCGGCGATCGCCGACTCCTTAGCAAAACATGCTTCTGACCACCTGGTTCAGCTCGGCCAGCAAGTTAATGATCCGGCGGTATTTCCCGAAGTGGCGCGGAATGTCATGCTCCGCTCGATTGATCAGCTCTGGATTGAGCACCTCGACCTAATGGATCATTTGCGGCAAGGGATCGGCCTGCGCGGTTATGGTCAGCGCGATCCGCTGGTCGAATACAAAAAGGAGGCCTTCGACCTGTTCGCGCAGTTGATTAATAGTATCAACACCCAGATCGCCAACACCATCTTCCGGGTCACCATCGCCCCAGCCGCCAACGCTCCCCAGCCGCGCCAGCAAGTTATCACCTCCGCCCCGCAAAAAGAAGTGGTCGAAGCGCGACAGTCCGGTCCGTTAATCCAAACCAAGCGTTCACCCACCGGCGTTGATTTGTCTAAGGTCGGACGGAACGATCCGTGCCCGTGCGGGTCGGGAAAAAAATTCAAGAAATGTTACCTAGCCAAAGATCCGGGGTGTAAGTTACTAAACCCGGTCCAGTCATAATCCATGGCCAAGTTCACTCCCCGGCCAGGACAAATAGATTTTACTCACGTTCGTTGGGCGCCAGTCATTAATTGCGTTGTTAAGCACTAGAATAAGATCCTACTAGTTAAACGCAGTCAGGACTTACATTTTTATCCTGGGTACTGGAACGGTATTTCTGGTTTTCTTGATGATCAAAAATCTCTGGCCGAAAAAGTTTACGAGGAGTTGATGGAAGAATTAGGGATTGATAAAAATCAAGTTATTTTAATCAAGCCCGGACAAGTATTTGATCAAACAGAGACGGCGTACAATAAAACGTGGATTGTCCACCCGGTGCTAGTTGAAATACTTACCAACCATATTAAAACGGATTGGGAAACGCAATCTCATGAGTGGATTACGATCGGTGAAGTTCGTCAACATAAATTACTACCGGGGTTCGATAAAGTTTTAAAGGCCGTAGGTTTGTGACAATATGTAACGTGGGGGCTCGTAAGTCTAAGCGCTCAGTTCTTTGGCACGGCGCAGTCCTTCCATACTGCGCCCGTGATAAACCAAAATCCCTCGACAACCTCATTATTAGGTAGTACGCTGAGTAGGTGAAAAGAACATATCCAAAAATAATTATTCAACGTTCGTGGCTTCTCGACCGTGCGTTAGGGCGTTCAAAAAAATGGCCAGAGCCAAAAGCACCATTCTTTAAAACCCAGGTTAAAAAACTTATTAAGGCTTGGGACAAAGATGGTCCAAAAATTATCCGCTCGATCCAACGCCACTCCGGGTTGCGTTGGCACCAACAAGAAATTCCGGTTTACGTTTCGTACGGCATCATTCCTTTTTCAAATCCACTAACCCTGACACTCAGGAAAGATGTGACGGTTATGGTTGATACGCTGACACACGAGCTTATTCATCGTATTCTCTCCGAACTGGAAAACTGGAAACGAATAAGAAATAATTGGCAAATGTTAATGCGTCACTACCGCCAAGAATTACCGGTTACTCGTACGCACATTGTCGTCCATGCGATTCATGAACTTGTCTTGCTAGACATGTACGGTCAGAGACGATTAATGCGCGAAAGACGAGCGGTAAAAAATTCGGCTTATAAAAAATCGTGGAAAATTGTCGAAAAACGGGGAGCTAAAAACATTGTCCGCAACTTGGTTAAGAGCCATTAAAAATGTCATATTTAGTTGACAAACCCCTATTTTTGTGCTAAACTACAGTTGTCTAGAGTAGAAATCTACATATTCTAGACTGTGTTCCTTCGGAAACACAAAGAAAAACAAAAGCGCAGGGAGAGGGTCCGGCTGATCTGTGGGCTGGGAAACGTCGAGCCTAAAGGTCAGCTGAGTTGCCAAGCCGCCGTTGGCGGACTAGCACATTGACCCTCTCCCTTCCACCTTTTACTTTGCATACCTCTCAAGCCCGTCGCGGGCGCCCCTACCTTTTTACATATCTCCTGACCGCCACCGTCATCGGCGGCAGTTTCGTGCTGAGCGTTTCCACGGCGGTAGCAGTTACCTGGCAACGGGTGAATCAACTCCAGGTCGGCAACGATCCGACGGCGCGAGTAAAATTATTTGACGGAAAGTTTAAAGGCGGCGCGACCGTGGCCGCGGCTGACGTCGACGGCGACGGAGTCGATGAGTATGTGGTGGGCGCCGGCGCCACCGGCGGACCGCAAGTGCAAATATACCGCGCGGATTTATCGCTCGCTCGTTCTTTTTACGCTTACGATCAAAACATGAAAGACGGCGTGACGGTCGCAGCGGGTGACCTGAATGGCGATGGCCGAGCGGAAATAGTAGTCGGTCCACAACCAGGCCACACCCCGCAAGTGGGGGTCTTTAACGGGGCCGGGAAAAAACTGCGTGAATTTACGGCCTTCGAATCAAACTTTGCCGGCGGGGTTAATGTCGCGGTGATACCGGCGCGTCAGGGTCAGCCGGGTGATATTATCGTTAGTAGTGGTTACGGACGGGCCGCCGAAGTCCGGGTCTATGACCGTGACGGAAAAAACGTCCTGATGACTTGGTCGCCGCTGGGCCAGGATTCGAGTAATGGCGCGACCGTGGCGGCCGGGTGGAGTAGCACTTTTAATCAGCCGGTCGTGGTGGTTGGACCAGGCCAAGGCGAAAAACCGCTGATCCAGGTATACGGTTTAAACTCAAAACAAAAGTTAGCGCAGTGGCTGGCTTACGACGTAAAAGTTAAAACCGGCGTCTCAGTCGCGGTTCAGAATGATGTAGTGGTCACTGGCCCCAGTGTCGGTGGCGGACCGGACG
>JBGPHQ010000090.1:0-3949 GCA_041484505.1 Patescibacteria group bacterium | reverse complement strand
CAACTTGCTGGGCTAGTTGGACCAGATAGCCGTCGGCCAGGCGGCGCTCGGCCGGCGGGGCGATGGTTGATTTCACCTCCGGTTTCCAATCAGCCACCAACAACCGCGCTTTTGATTTCAACATCCGGCCGATCTCAGCCAGGATATCCTGGTGCTTAGCGCTTTGGTGCAGGACATTGATCAACATACCGGCGTCAAGCGAATTGTCCGCCACGCCCGGCGCGCCCTGGTATATTTCCAGATTAGTCCAGACGGCGCGGTAATTCCCGGCGCCACCTAGTTTCGCCTGCGACATCGCGCCCGACAAGGCCGGCTTCAAAATATCAAACATGACCACCCCGCCGTCAGTCCCGACAATTTTAGCCGTCGGCGTGACGAAATGGCCGCCGGCGCCCACCCCGAAATCACCGACCCACATGCCCGGTGTCAAACCAAGATGGGCCAATAGTGTTGGCGGATCGAGATAATTAGGTTCTTTTAGTCCACCTTCCATGGATCCATTCTACTCCGCCTGGCCTTGACCGGCAATCCCACGACTATTGCCTATTTACCGGCGATGGATTTCATCGGCCGGAAACTCCGGCGGTGAATCGGACTTAAACCGTGTTGCTTCAACAGTCGTTCATGCCGCGCTGTGCCGTAGCCTTTGTGGAGATGAAATTCATACTGCGGATAAAGCCGGTGTTGGCCGACCATCAACGCGTCGCGCACCACTTTAGCCACAATTGAGGCCGCCGCGATCGATAACACCTTCGCATCGCCACGAATAATCGCTTTGACCGGTTTCTGGCCGACTTTTAACTTCATCGCATCAACTAAAATCGCCTGCGGGCGGACGTGAAGTTTTTTTAGGGCCGTCAACAACGCTTTCTTGTTGGCCGCCACAATACCTTTGCGATCAATCTCTTGCGGCGAGACCACCCCGACCGCCCAGCTCAGCGCGTTCCGCGTGACATGAACGAACATTTGTTCCCGTATTCGCTCGGTCAGCTGTTTCGAGTCGTTGACTAGTTTAGGCGCAAAATCAGCCGGCAGTATGACCGCCGCCGCGACCAGCGGCCCAGCCCACGACCCCTTACCCGCTTCATCGGCGCCGGCAATGCAAATATACCCCTGTTTCCTTAGGGCCGCTTCTTCGCGAGCGTGGGGTTTGGTTTTGGGCATAGCTACAGTGTAGCTGAAAATGTGCCGATCGAACAACACCTTTCACAATAACTACTGTTGACCGAAGAGAAGGGTTGGTTCGCCACTCCTTTCATGGAAGGGCGAAGGGATAGTCACACCCGTCCCCGCAACTTCATCGTTTACCCAGCACTTCTTTGGAGGAAACATTGATTTTCTTTGGTTAGGTTTCACCAAGAAAATTGGTTTTGTAGAAAACTCATATTTAAGCCAAAGTGGTGCTGGGCCTTCATAATATAATCGAATAACCTATATTCTCCCCCGCAGTTTCATTGCGCCCGTAATCCGTTCAATCGCCAAAATGTAAGCGCCGGTGCGGAGGTTCGTTTTGTATTGAGCAGCCGCCGACCAGACAGCGTGGAACGACTGCACCATGATCGGCTGGAGTTTCGTTAATACTTCTTTTTCCGTCCAGTGTACCCCCTGGAGATTTTGCGCCCATTCGAAATATGAACCGGTCACGCCGCCGGCGTTGGCCAAAATGTCCGGCACGACCGGAATGCCGCGCTTAAATAACTTGATGTCGGCTTCCGGGGTGGTCGGGCCGTTAGCCATTTCCAGAACCGCCTGGGCTTTAATCCGGCCGACGTTAGCTCCGGTAATCACGCTTTCCAGCGCGCTCGGCACCAGGACCTCAACCGGCAATTCAAGAATTTTATGGTTATCAATCGGCTTAGTGTTCGACATCCCGGCGACTGAACCGGTAACTTTTTTATGCCGCCACGCCGCCACCACGTTAATCCCCTTCATATTAACGGCGCCACCGCGCGAATCAGACACGGCGACCACGACATAACCGGCTTTCTGGAAAATCTCCGCGGCGAACGCGCCGACATTGCCGAAACCTTGAATCGCGACCGTGGTTTTGGTGGGCGTCCAACGCATTTTTCTGGCCAGTTCCGCGAGCACGTAAAATCCACCCTGACTGGTGGAGAACATCCGGCCCTCACTGCCGCCGACCTCAAGCGGTTTGCCGGTAAAGGCGGCCGGCGTCCACTGGCTGGTCAACTTGGAATATTCGTCCACCATCCAAGCCATGATTTGCGGCGTGGTGTAAACGTCCGGCGCCGGCACGTCGGTCCATGGCCCGAGGTGCTTAAACAACATCCGCACCCAACCGCGCGACAGCCGTTCCAACTCGCCGGCCGACAGCCGTTGCGAATCGACGGTTACGCCGCCCTTGCCGCCGCCGTAGGGAATACCGACCACCGCGCACTTAATGGTCATCCAAAAAGCCAGCGCTTTAACTTCGTCTAAGTTTGTCTCGGGGTGGTAACGGATGCCGCCTTTGAACGGACCGCGGGCGTCATTGTACTGGACGCGGTAACCGTTAAAGTTCTTCGTTACGCCATTATCCATTCTGATCGGGATCTTGACCCCCAAGACGCGTTGCGGTTTTTGTAACAACTTTAACACCCGCGGATCCAGTTTCATGGTCTTGGCCGCGGCGCTGAGTTGGGCCATGGCGTTGACGAAGGGATTATCGGTCATCAGATAAATTGTTAGTATTTAAGTTTACGCACACAATAGACCGGCCTTAATAAGGCCATCAAGCATACGGCGCGCGGCGAATGACCGGTTTACCAGTATTTTTTCAACTCCTCGAGAATCGCCGGTTTCTGATGGACACCAACACCTTGCCAGACTAATTCTCCGCTCTTAAAAATTGCCAGAGTCGGGATGGATAGAATGTTGTACTTTGAGGCGGTGGCCGGACTTTCATCAACTTCGATCTTCACGACTTTAACCTGGTCGCCAACTTCCTTAGCCAGTTCGTCAATAATCGGCCCCTGCACTTTGCAGGGGTAGCACCAGACCGCCCAAAAATCAATCAGCACCGGTTTCAATTTTTCATCAATCACTTCTGTCTGAAAGTTCAGGTCGGTGACATTAAGTTCGGGCATAAAATAATGTTTGTTAAGTGGTCGGACTAAAGACTTTTGACAGACGGTTGACGTCGCTAGCGGTCAGGCGTTTCTTAGTAGCCAGCCGTTGAAGTTCCGTTTGAAATACAATCACCGCCACCTGTTCCAGTCCGGCCCGAACGGCGCTAATCTGTTGCAACACCTCGGCGCAGGTCCGGCGCTGACCAATCATGGCTTCGACCGCGGTTAACTGACCGCTGAGGCGGTGTATCCTGGCGGTGACAGTTCGGGAGGCACGGCGCATAGCTAAAGTACTATATACTGGGGGGGAGTATATTGTCAAATACGCGACTTTCCAGTGTCGATCTCTTTAATTACTCTATCTAGGTTACAAATAATATAATGTACGACACTAATACAGTAGAATATAGTAAATTACGGACAACTAGTGTTTCTCAAGGATTTATAACTGGCAACAGTAAAGTTCCCAACAATAATATAAAAACCAGGCGAATAAATGCTGGCTATGAAATAAGACATTGGTCCCGCACCTTTGGTGGACTGTACCGGATTCGAACCGGTGACCTCCGCAATGCGAATGCGGCGCTCTACCAACTGAGCTAACAGCCCTTAGACAAAGGTGCGGGACCAATGGGAAACCATACTAACTAAGTCACGATATCTTCAAAAAACGCTAATTTACTTTGTTAAATTCAATTGTTCCTCGTGGAACATTTGATTTCTAGCGTGGAACATTGTCTAAATTGGAATGTTCTACGGGGAACATTTTGTTTTTGTGGATAACTTTCAATACTTAGGCTGTTTTTTAGGATGATCAGCTTACCCTGACCTTCCAGCACCACTTTTGGTGGACCCTAGGAGAATCGAACTCCTTACCTCTT
>JBGPHQ010000089.1:0-3974 GCA_041484505.1 Patescibacteria group bacterium | reverse complement strand
TTCAGCGTCGCAATCCGTCGCGCCGGGCGGACCCGGGCAAAAAAGCATGTTTCATCGGCATAGATGTTCCCCACCCCGGCCAGCACGGTTTGATCCATCAACGTCGGTTTTAGACGTTTTCGCTGGTGGGTTTTCAGCAGTATTAACCAGTCCTCGAGCGTGAATTTTTTATCCAGCGGTTCCGGTCCATAGCCCTGTTCGGCCAACCACGCGGTAAGTTTATCAGTCGCGATAAGTTTAACGTGTCCGAATTGCCGCTGGTCGTTGAAATATAATGTTCCACCCCGACAGTAAAAAATCACATGGCTGTATTTGTTCGGCAGATTTAAAATCCCGCCCGGAATCGGATGGCCGCCGACCCGCAATCGCCCATGTGGCGGTTGCCAGATCAATTGACCGGACATTTTCAAGTGGATGATGATGGTCTGATTATTTCGCAAGGTGATCAACACAAGTTTCGCCCGGCGAGAAACTTTTTCGACAGTGGCACCGATGATTTGGCGGCGAAATCTGGCCGTCGGAAGCTTGACGATCTTCGGCAAGCGAATGTCAACATCAATAATTCTCCGTCCGGTCAGAACGGCATGTAGTTCTCGGGTGATTGTTTCTACTTCCGGCAGTTCAGGCATCCCCGTTAGAAGTTCATAATACAATGTGGTTCTATGACGGCGAACTATCGCCTAGCATATCTTTGCGCTCTAAACCATGCACAATACTTGAAGTTGAATAGGGCCGAAAATCAGAGACGCAACTTTCATTGACAAGGTCTACACCGCTAGGTTGCTGAACTTCTAACGGGGCATTCCTAGTTAGCAAACGCCTTGGCGTCAATTTCGTACCAGTCGTTGTCTTGCCACTGGTAGGCGCGCATGTTATGCGTGAATTCATCGGCGCTATAGTCGTATTTCACGCCCGTGGCCGTGCCGATTTTCCGGCCGCCGAAAGTGTGCTTACCGGTCACCACCGGTTTAGTCACCAACTCCAACCGCATCTTACCCGCCGGCGAGGTAAATTCGATGAAATCGCATTCCCCCGGACCTGCCTCGAGCGGCTCCTGGCCGCGCTTATCAATCGGAAAACGGTCGAGAATCGTCGTGACTAGGTCGTCCCAGCGTTCTTTGGTCATCCCGTTAGAGGTAACTTGATAATTGGAGCTTCGGTGGCAGTAATCAGACTGGCCTACTTCAAACTTTTATGGCGCATATGAACTGTGGCGACTCTCAAGCTGGAGATAAACTGGCGGTCATTTGTCAAACCATCACTGGTAATTATAATGTTAATCTCTAGCTGGGTCAATCGGCGGCACCGATTGGTGATCGAGTAAGCGGTGCATGATTTTTTGCCAGTCGAGCTTGAACATTATATATCCGATTGCTCCTAAAGCCGCGACCGTGGCCAACTGACTAACAATACCGGTGGTGCCCGCCGCGGTCCCGAGATCCAGTGACCGGGAAACGATGTAACTGGAATAAGTCACGATCCAACCGGCGCCGATCTTGCCGATGGTAGATGGCCACCAAGCTTTCCACCATGGATAACGGAGCATCCCCAGCGGAATCATCAGCATGTCATCTGGTAGCGGCGTCGTCCCGAAAATAATCAACAAGACGGTAATCATCTTCGGCCGGTAAGCTAAGATGCGTTCCAGCGCGTCGTAAGTCTGCGGGCGCTGGCGCTGAAACCAGCGAGTGCCGAAAGTGCCGACGATATAGCCAACCATCTGCCCGATCCCAGCCCCCAGTCCCATTAATAGGCCGAGCCAAAACGGGCTCAGGCCTTGCGTGGCCAGGAAAAAAACGATGATGGTGTACGGAAAAAAGACGGTCACGCTGGTACTGCCGATCAGGGCGGCGACGAACGCCCCGAGATAGCCCCAGCGAATTGCTAAGTCGGTCCAAATATGAGTTAACCGGCCATACTCGGTCGCCAGTAGCGGAATTGTTAGGATGCCCAAGCCAAGCAAAAAAAGCGCGGCGAACAACGCGATAATCCCTAATTCCGCTTTGCCAAATTTGAAAGGTTTAAAGTGAATCATGTTATTAAAAAAGGATTCTTTTTTGGGTGATAATATTTGCGGCCCTCAAGCTTAGTCGGCAAATATTGTTGTTGACCGGCCACCTCGTCATGATCATGCGAATATTTGTACCCCTGATGGTAACCGAGTTCCTTCATCAATTTAGTCGGCGCGTTACGCAGGTTCAGCGGCACCGGTTCATTCAATGTGGTTTTAATATCTTCCGTCGCCGCACCAAGCGCGACGTATGTTTCATTCGATTTGGGACAGGTCGCGAGATAAACGGCGACATGCGCTAAGTTTATGCGGCATTCCGGCAGACCGACTAGGTCGCACGCTTGCATGCCTGCGACGGCCAGTGGCAAGGCGTGAACATCAGCCAGCGACACATCTTCCGAGGCAAAGACTACCATCCGCCGGGCGATAAACAACGGATCTTCCCCGGCTTCAATCATCCGTCCCAGCCAGTACACCGCCGCGTCTGGATTTGATCCGCGCATCGACTTAATGAAGGCGGAGATGATGTTGTAATGCTCTTCGCCCTTTTTGTCATACATCAAGTGTGGATGCTGGAAAGCAACGGCAACGGTCGGCAGGGTCACCACGCGCTGGCCCGCTTGCGGCGCAGTGGCCTTGATCGACAATTCCAAGGTGTTCAGCGCCGCCCGGGCATCGCCATTTGACGCGGTCGTTAAAAGTTCCAGGGCTTTTTCAGCAATCGTTATTTTCTCCAGGGAGTAACCGCGCTCATCGCTCAAAGCCCGTTTAACGATCGCCGCTAAATCCTCCGGCTGTAAACGTTCTAACACAAAGACTTTGCACCGTGACAGTAACGGACTGATCACTTCAAAACTCGGATTTTCCGTGGTCGCGCCGATCATCGTCACCACGCCATTTTCCACGTACGGCAACAATGCGTCCTGTTGCGCTTTGTTCCAGCGGTGAATTTCGTCAACGAAAATAATTGTCCGCCGGCGCTTGAACTTCAAGCGATCCTCGGCCGCTTTAACCGCCGTTAGGAGATCATCCTTCGAACTTAACACGCCGGACAGGGCCACGAATTCGGACTTAGTCTGGGCGGCGATTATCCGCGCGATCGTCGTCTTGCCCGTGCCCGGCGGTCCCCACAGGATGATCGAAAAAAGCTCGTCGTTCTCGACCGCCCGGCGCAAGGCCGTGCCGGGTCCGATGGCCGCGGTTTGACCGACAAATTCGTCCAGCGTCCGCGGCCGCAGTCGATCAGCCAAAGGCGCCGTCCGCCGCAGTTCCGCTTCCATGGTTTGGTCGAACAGGTCAGCCATACGACTCTATTCTAGCATATTTTACCCATTGCTTATAATTGTGTCTCTTGCTACACTCACCTTCGTTTTTCGGGGTATAGCGCAGTTGGTAGCGCGCATCGTTCGGGACGATGAGGCCCCGGGTTCGAGTCCCGGTACCCCGACCACGGCTTCGCCCCCATGGGGGCTTCGCAGTCGTCGCCACCGTATCTTGACGATAACGTCTTTTTGCGATAGTCTATCCCCCATCGCCTTATGAACAACAATCGCGGTGTTCGACATCTCGGAATAATCATGGATGGTAATCGGCGCTGGGCTAAACGCCGAGGTTTGCCGTCGTTGGCCGGTCATCAGAGAGGTTATGACAAATTCAAGCAGGTCGGTAACTGGTGCCTCGACCGCGGCCTGGAAATTTTAACGGTTTACGCTTTTTCCACCGAGAACTGGGACCGTTCAAAGCGGGAAGTAAACTACCTGATGCGTCTGTTGTCACTGGCCTTGTCAAAAGAGGTGGACGACCTGCACCGCCGGAATATTCGCATTTCGGTTATCGGGCGGATCGGTGAATTGCCTAAACGATTGCAACATCATATCGCGCGCGCCATGGACCTGACCAAGCACAACACCCGTGGCACACTCCAACTGGCCATCAATTACGGCGGGCGGGCGGAAATTGTCGA
>JBGPHQ010000088.1:0-4097 GCA_041484505.1 Patescibacteria group bacterium | reverse complement strand
GTTGTAAAAACAAATCAAACTTTATTTCCCGGTTGCATAAAATATCTGGATTCGGCGTCCGCCCCTGTTCATATTCATGCAACATGACTTTAAATACACGCTCGCGATATTCCGGTTCAAAATTCCAGGTTTCTAATGGAATCTTCAGGCGCTCTGACACGGCCTGCGCGCTCGCTTGGTCCTCTTCCCACGGGCAGGGTCCACCGAAATCATCTTCCGACCAGTTTTTCATGAAGACACCGTGGACGTTATAGCCTTGGCGCTGTAATAATAATGCCGCCACGGCGCTGTCAACACCGCCGGAAATACCAACCACAACTTTACCCTTACTCACAGTCATAGGCCGAGGCTATCACGAAATTCCGCCAACTTCAAGGCTGTCGCTTCAGAACGGTTAGATCACCAGTGTGCTCCAGCACCTGCCAGTGCGGGTTTTGGCGTAGTTGGGCGACCGCCGCTGATACTTCTTGATTCGTGGCCACCACCGGCGTGGTGTGATTTTCCAGCACCACCACATAGTCTGACTGTTCAACGCCAAACGGAAAACTATAGAGATACTGGCGGGTAGCAAATTGACTGCCGATATCATTGGTGACGGAAACCTTGGCGGAGGTGGGAATCAGCTTGGCCCACTGACGCACCGGGGCGGCGTAGGGATTACTCCAGGTCACGAACTTGGTCTGGTCATGGGGGGTCAGGGGTAACGGTCCAGTGGTCCAAACACCATATCCAGTCCAGCCAATGAGCCATATAACTAGCACGATATTAACCGGCCTAAGACTGAATCGCTTTGATAAGCGCGCCGAAATCCAAGCGGTCCCTGCCATGACGCTCATCATCAGCCATGGTGTCAAGCCGCTGGTGTAATGCGAGATAATGAGATGTTGAGCCGGTTTAAGGCTAAGCGCGTTAATCGCGTATTCAGGCAGGGCGGCTAACCACCACGGACTAAACAATCCCCAGATGCCAGTCGCCGAAAACAATTGCCAACCGTAAACCATATTTTGGCGAGCAAACAGATAATGCAGGAATACCAGCGGGCGTTTAATCGCGCCGGCGACGATACTTAAAGCGCCGGTCCCGAAAGCCGAACGATAAACTTCATCCCCACCGCCGGTCAACAATCGGAAATGCGGCAGGACGATAAAAAACATCGCCAATGACCATAGTAAAGGCACGAATATTAAGATCAATCCCCAGGATTTGTTTTTTTGAACCAGCCAAGTGTAAATCCCCACCGCCACCAACATCAAACCGACTTCTTCTTTGGTCAACATCGCCAAAACCACAAAAATTAAGGTGGCCCAATAACGTTTACTTATGACCGCCCAGAGCGCCCACAAAATAATTGGCGTGGCGAAGGTGACGGCATGAACGTCGAAAATAGTGGCCCAGTTTAAACCGGGATTTAGCAAATAGATGGCGCTAAATAACACCCCCCACCTATCGTCCTTTAATATCCGGCGACTGATAAAAAACACAGCTAGCGCGCCGCTGGCCACCATCAGCACCTGCAACAACAGCAAAGTTTCCGTCCGCGGCACGACCATATAAAATGGGGTCAATAGCAATAGAAACGGATCGGCGTGAAAAGCAAGCCTTGATACTTGAGCCGTGCCGTACGGATCGGTCATGGTAAAACCATGGCCATGAGTCACGTTCCAAGCTATCTGTTCGACATTCCCGAGGTCGAACCGGCCCGAGTTTGTTTTCGCGTGCCGACCGAAATCAAACCAGGTAAAGTAACCGACGAAGATGACGATTAATCCTAACGTGACGAACAGTGGCCAACGTTTCATGACCGTTTAATGGCTGACCAAATTAGGACCAAGAATAAAAAAATTAGTTCGCTTAATACAAACCACAGGCGGGTGACCAGCGCCACCAAACTAGCCAAGCCGTTGGACAACAGGCCGGCCGTTAACTTGACAAAGGCCAGCTCCCGCACGCCCAGTCCCATCGGGGTAATTATACTTAGGTAACCGATTAGCCAAGCGGCCACGTTAATTCCTATCAACCGGGTTAAGGTAATCGTGACCGCCTCGGGAAAACTCCAATAAATCATCGCCGTCGCTAAACCGAACATGACCCAGACGACGGCATACCATAAAATCAAACCGATAGTTTCGGTCATGTTCAGGCGCGGGACGTCAACCCACTTGGCTAAACGGCCGATAAATCGAAATAGAATCGGCGCCAACGGCGGTAACAATAAAATAATTATGATCGCCGACCACCACCACCGGCTAGCGTCCAAAAAAAGCGCGCTAACTAAACCAGCCCCGCTTAGCAAGCCACCAGCTTCAATGGCCATTGATTGGATGGCCCCGCCCGTGGTAGTCCCGGTGCTGACTGAACTGCGGTATTTGCCGGCGAACGACCAAAGATTACCGGGGATATAACGCATCAATTCGCTGACCGTCCAAGCGCGGAGTGTTTGATGGCGCTGCGCCGATGAGCCATGCCGTTTAACAATTACTTCCCAGGCGGCAAACCGCAATAAAAACCAGACCTGAAATATTACGAGCGAACCCATTAACCAACCGAAACGCAGGTGACGAATACTTGACCAAACTTGATGATCGACCTGCAACAACCACCGGGCCACAAACCATAAAGCGGCCGCGGTGATGATCCAGCCCAACCACCGCCACCAGGTCAGACCCGAGCCAGCACGAGGATCCATGGAAAAGCGCTAGTCACTCGTTCAACTCGTAATTGCTGATTAACAAACGCGGCGAATGATCTTTTGGTCCAATGGTTGATATGCTCCGGATGATTACCAAAACGTCGTAGATGCTTGCCGCGGCCGAGCGAGCCCAAGCGAAACCACGGCTCCCACGGCACCGACAACACGACGTACCGCCGGGCGACCCGGCGCAGTTCGGTCAAGGCGCGGTCCGGGTGATCAAGGTGTTCAAGTATTTCACTCGCCACCACGACATCCCAACTAGCGTCGGCTTGATTAAGACGGTAAATATCGCCCGGCTGAAGCGGTAGATCGGGAAATAGTTTATGTCCATCAGCCAAGGCCAACTCGCTATTATCGAGACCCAAAATCGGCAACTCCGGCCAGGCTTTTTTTATGACCGCCAGCAAGAAACCCTCACCGCAGCCGACCTCTAATAGATTGGTTGGTTTTAGTCCGACGATCAGACTCGCGATCTGCCGATGAAAACGATCAATCAATCCTTTGACTACGGAGTTACCCGTTTCAAATTTTTGCCGATTAGTAGTGCTCATTTGCGGCTCCGCTGTTGGAGGATCAAATCACCCAGCAAACCGGTGAAAAAAAGTTGAAACCCGGCCACAATAAACAGCATGCCGAATATTAACAACGGCCGATCGCCGATGGCCCGACCGAGGAAGTGCAATATAATCAAATAGACCATAATAATCATCCCGAGACCGAACAAGATCGCTCCCCAACGTCCAAAAAAATGCAACGGCCGCCAGCGATAGCGAGTAATCAGTAATAGACTTAGTAAGTCAAAAAAGCCGTTCAACCGTAGTCCATATTTTGTACGACCGTATTGACGAGCGTGATGCGTGACTGGGACTTCGGTCGCTAGCCAACCCTGGGCCGTGGCTAAGAGCGGAATAAAGCGGTATAAATCACCATATAAATCTAGCGATTGCACCACTTCCCGGCGGTAAACTTTTAAACCACAATTTAAATCACGAAAGTGTGTGCCCATCGCGCGATTGGCTAGGGCGTTAAATATTTTCGACGAAATAACCTTGATCGGCGGATCATGACGGTCTTGTTTCCAACCGCCCACCAAATCGACCTGCTGGTCATCCAGAGCCTTGATCATTTTTGGTATTTCCCGTGGATCATCCTGCAGATCAGCGTCCAGCGTGACCACCATATCACCTGACACGGCGGCAAAACCGGCCATCAAAGCTGACGACTTACCGCGGTTGCGTCGCAGTTCGACCACTTTTAACCGGGGTTCCGCCCGACTTAGTTCACGAGCGATTTTTACGGTGGCGTCGGTACTGCCGTCGCTGACTAGGATTAGTTCCCAGTCTGGTTAGGTCGCTAAGACCGGACGCAAAACTTCCCATAAATGGGGTAAGCTTTCCGCTTCGTT
>JBGPHQ010000087.1:0-4196 GCA_041484505.1 Patescibacteria group bacterium | reverse complement strand
TTTAGTCCGTAAGCTGGAAGAGTTGGGTATTGGCCGGCCCAGCACTTACGCGCCGACTATCAGCACCATCCAAGACAGAGGTTATGTAGAGAAAAAGGACCTGGAGGGACAGTCCCAGGAGTTAGCCGAGCTGGTACTGGAGGCGGGCAAGATAGAAGAACGGGCACAAAGCGTTGTCACCGGAGCCGACCGCAATAAGTTGCTGCCTACCCAGCTGGCGGAAATCGTAACCGATTTTCTGCTGAAGTATTTCGCCGAAGTCATGGATTATGATTTTACAGCCAAGGCCGAAGCCGAGTTGGATAGCATAGAAGAAGGCAAGCTCACTTGGGTCGAGATGCTGGATAACTTCTACAAGCAGTTCCACCCCTTGATTGAAAAATCAAAGGGAGCTTCCCGGGAAGAGGCGGCCCAGATGCGCAAACTGGGTCGCGACCCAAAGAGCGGTAAGCCAGTGTTCGCCCGTTATGGACGCTACGGGCCAGTCTTGCAACTCGGTGAAACTGCTACCAAGAAAGGCGAGGAGGGACCAAAACCGCAATTCGCACCGCTGCCTAGCGGGGCGACCATGGAGGCAGTATCCCTAAAAGACGCGCTGCCGATGTTTAACTTGCCGCGCCAGGTCGGTAAAACCGCGGACGGGCAGGTGATTAGTGCCGATATCGGCCGCTTTGGGCCGTACATCAAGATAGGCAGCCAGTTTATCAGCATTAAGGACCATGATCCGTTTAAAATCAGTGAGGAAGAAGCCAGGGGGGTGATTGGCGCTAAGCAAAAAGCCGAGGCTGAGCGGGTGATTGCCAGCTTTGACGGCCTGCAAATACTACGCGGCCCCTATGGGCCATACGTTACTAACGGCAAAAAGAACGCCCGCATACCTAAAGAGCAAGACCCCAAGAAACTTAGCGAAAAAGCCGCCCGAGCGCTTTTGGACAAAGCACCAGCGAAAAACACTAGATTTAACAGACGGCGCGCTAAAAAGCAGTAATCTTGCTTGGGTTTATCCACAACATTTACAGTTTGGCAAGAAATAATTGTAGAAAATAATACATAAACGGATTGTGCTGGGGTGTCTAATTCGTGATAAAATAAACCTGTTAGATAAAAAGTTTGACTTTTAAAAATTAAAGTTATATAATTGTAATAACCTAAAGCGGCAAATGGCCGCCTAACAGGGAAGAATATTTATGGAAGACAGTCCTACTAAGTCACAATTAGACGTAGAAAACGTTGTCCAGGAAATCCTGGGCACTATTGAGCGTGAGCGTGAACGCGAGATTATTGCGCGTCGTTTTGGACTGTTCGACCGTCGCGAGACGCTGGAGCAAATCGGCGAGCTTCTGGGTATTACCCGCGAGCGCGTCCGACAGCTGGAGAAGGCCATATTGACCAGGCTTAAGGCCGCCGCTATAAAAGACCTAGCTGCCATCAAGGAAGTGGAGCAGGTCTTGGGCGAGCACCTTAAGGACATGGGCAAAGTTGCCCGCGTCAGCGACGTGAGCGCCCGCCTGACCCCCGCGAATTCCAAGATAGACCAGGCCCGCGTATCGTTTTTGGCGCAGCTCAGCCCCGGCATATCGGTGGTCGACGACAGTGATAACTTTTTTCACGCCGTTGGGCTGGCTTCCGAGCACAGCGAAAAAGCCATTAACCAGCAGGTTGGCAAAATCATTGACGCCATTACTAAAATTGGCGAGCCGGCGGGCATTGACGCCCTGGCCAAGCAAGCCGGTATCAATGACGCTAAGCACGTTGAGGCCCTGGCCAGCATCTCCAAGAACCTGGCACACCTGCACGGCCGCTGGGGACTTACCAAATGGCCGATGGTCAACCCCAAGAATATCCGCGACAAGATTTACGTTATCTTGCACGACACCAAGAAACCGATGCATTTCAGCGAGATTGCCGCGGCTATTAAAAAAAGCGATTTCAAGCGCAAAGACGTTACCACCCAGGCCATCCATAACGAATTGATTAAAGACAAGCGCTTTGTGCTGATTGGGCGAGGAATTTACGCTTTGCGCGAGTGGGGTTACAAAAAGGGTACTGTGGCCGATGTCATTGCTGAAGTACTGCGCAAAGAAGGCGGTCCGCTGCACCGTGACGAAATCGTGCGCCGGGTGCTAAAAAGCCGCCAAGTTAAAGAAACTACCATTTTACTTAACCTGCAGGGCAAGCCTCAGTTTAAGCGCGTTGCCAAAGCCACCTATTCGTTTACGGAATAAATCAAGAATTATTCTTCTTTGAGCTCTGAGCTCTCGGTTTCCGGCTCTGATAAGATGTATAATGAAGTCCAGAGACATAACACTTATGAAAATATTTGGTGGTGGTAAAAATAAAGTAGCGGCAGCGCACGAGCACTGTCTGCTGATGCTGGAGATTCCACGCACCAACGACAAAAAAGAGCTGGCGGCCGAGCAGATGCTGGCGGCTTTGCACGGCATCCTGCGGCCCAAGCGGGAGCTCAAGCTATCAGGAACGCTGCAAGAACATATCAGTTTGGAAATCGCTTCAGTCGGCCAGAGATTGCGCTTTTACATCTGGACGCCCAAGCACTTACAGTCTTTCGTGGAAGGCCAGATTTATGCCCAGTACCCGACGGTCCAGATCTACGAACAAGATGAGGATTACGCTGACCGGCCGATGTCCCAGACCGTAATCCATAGCGCCGAGCTGATGTTAACTGATGAAGAGACCCTGCCAATCAAAACCTTTCCCAGTTTTGAGGTAGACCCGCTAGCGGCCATAACTGCTACTTTGGCCAAGCTGGATGGCGACGACGAAGAAATGTGGATCCAGATAATCGGCCGGCCAATCCCCGATGATTGGCATCGCAAAGGCGCCCGCGCGGTTGAGAGGATTCGCCGCGGCCGTGGCTTATTCGGTAGCGGGGCAGGCGGTTCAACCCTTAACTACGCCGGCCAGGTTTTTGGCGCGCTGGCCAAGCCGCCAGAGACCGGCGTGGGCGGCGAACGCAAAGAGCCAGAGATTTCCGAGCGCGACAAATCGCGTATCTCGGCCATTGAACTGAAAGGGACCAAGCTTGGCTACCAGGTCAAAATCCGATTGCTTTACGCCGGGCACGACCAATACACGGCCCGTCTGCGCATGCAGGCGCTGGTGGGCGCTTTTAAGCAGTTTAATACTACCAACCTCAACGGTTTTGAGGTCAAAGCCGCCAGTTTTAACCGCGACCGGCAAATTGAATACCAAGCCCGCTTTTTCATCGATAAGGGCTACATCTTAAACATTGAAGAACTAGCCAGCATCTTCCACTTGCCCCACACCAGCGTAGAGACCCCCAATATCGTTTGGGCCAATACCAAAACCGCCGAACCGCCATCCAACGTACCGACTTTGGCCTCGTCACCCGAAGCGGACATCAGCCTGTTTGGCGTAACCAATTTCCGTGGCGACAATACGGTTTTTGGTATGCTACGCGCTGACCGCGGCCGCCACGTCTATATCCTGGGCCAGACCGGCACCGGTAAATCCGGCGCGCTGGAGCTTTTTACGCTGTCCGACATTTATTACAACCAGGGCTTCGCGGTGATTGACCCACACGGCGACTACGCCCAGCACGTGCTGAAATTCATTCCGGAACGGCGGATAGACGATGTAGTTTATTTCAACCCGGCCGACACTGAATATCCCATCGGTTTCAATCCGCTGGAGATTAACGACCCGACACTCAAAGGCCACATCAGCTCGGAGCTGGTGGGCGTACTCAAACGGCTGTTTTCCGAAAGCTGGGGGCCGCGCTTAGAGTACATTCTGCGCTACACGCTACTGGCGCTGCTGGATTATCCGGACTCAACCATGCTGGACATTACCCGTATGCTGACCGATAAGAAATTTCGCGCTGGGGTTATCGCTTACATAGACGATCCGGTGGTCAAAAACTTCTGGGTCACGGAATTTGCCAGCTGGAACGACAGGTTCGCGTCCGAGGCCGTGGCGCCGGTGCTTAACAAGGTTGGGGCCTTTACGGCCAACCCCATGATTAGGAATATCATCGGCCAACCAAAAAGCACTTTTGACCTGCGCCAAATTATGGACCAGGGAAAAATCTTCATCGTGAATCTTAGCCGCGGGCTGATGGGTGAAGACAACGCCGGCATTTTGGGCGCCATGATGGTCACCAAGATCCAGTTGGCGGCCATGGGACGCGCTGACGTACCAGAAGCCGAGCGCCG
>JBGPHQ010000086.1:0-4334 GCA_041484505.1 Patescibacteria group bacterium | reverse complement strand
CAAATTTTGCCGCTGAGCACCGCCGGCTTCGAAGCCGGCACGGTCGGGCTGGTGTCAATCGAAGAACAACAGTCAATCGAACAGACCGAGCAAAAAGAAGCCACCTCGTTTGAATATCTTTTTGAACCGAATCCTGACGCCGTGCTCGACTACGTTCTGCCGCGCTTGGTGGAGATGCAAATTTACCGCGCGGTGCTCGAAACCAACGCCGCCGAACAGGCGGCCCGGATGGTGGCCATGAAAAACGCCTCCGATGCGGCGGGTGATTTGATCGATGATCTAACTCTGTCCTTTAATCAAGCCCGCCAAGCGTCTATCACCCAGGACCTGAGCGAAATTTCCGCCGGTCGGGCGGCGCTGGAATCATAATTATTTACGGTCACGATATTTTTTCTATGAAACACTCCTCCGCCGTCATCCACCAGGTCATCGGTCCGGTCGTCGACGTCAAGTTTGACGGCGCACTACCGACTATTCTTAATGCCCTCACGGTCGAACGAAAGGGGGAGTCGCCCCTGGTGCTTGAGGTGTCGCAACACATCGGTTCCGATGTGGTGCGGGCCGTAGCCATGACCTCAACCGATGGCTTATATCGTGGTCAACCGGTGGTTGACACCGGCGCGCCGATCACCGTGCCGGTCGGGCCAGAAACGTTGGGCCGGATGTTAGACGTCATCGGTCAGGCGATCGACGGCAAGGCCGAGGTGAAATCAAAGCACACCGCGCCAATCCACCGCGAAGCGCCGAAATTTACTGACCAGTCGGTCAAGACGGAAGTGTTTGAAACGGGAATAAAAGTCATCGACCTGATCGCGCCGTTCGTTAAAGGCGGCAAGGTCGGATTATTCGGCGGGGCTGGCGTCGGTAAAACAGTGGTCATCACCGAGCTGATCCGCAATATCGCCGCCGAACACGGCGGGTACTCCGTCTTCGCCGGCGTCGGCGAACGGACGCGCGAAGGCAACGACCTCTACCACGAAATGAAAACCTCGGGCGTGCTTGATAAAACGGCTCTGGTTTTCGGTCAGATGAACGAACCGCCGGGCGCCCGCCAGCGCGTCGGCTTGACCGGTTTAACGCTGGCCGAATATTTCCGCGACCAGGAGGGCAAGGACGTTCTGCTTTTCATCGACAACATTTTCCGTTTCACTCAGGCCGGCTCAGAAGTTTCGGCCTTGATGGGTCGCATTCCATCGGCGGTCGGCTACCAGCCTAACTTAGCCGAAGAAATGGGCGCCCTTCAGGAGCGCATCACGTCCACCACCAAAGGCTCGATCACCTCGGTGCAGGCGGTCTACGTGCCGGCTGACGACCTAACCGATCCGGCCCCGGCTACCACCTTCGCCCACTTGGATTCGACCGTGGTGCTATCGCGAGCCTTAGTCGAGCTGGCCATCTACCCGGCCGTCGATCCGCTTGACTCGACCTCGACGATTCTCGACCCGCTGGTGGTCGGAGCAGAACATTATCAGACCGCCCGGGCCGTCCAAAAAGTCCTCCAGCGCTACAAAGATCTGCAAGACATTATCGCTATTCTCGGCGTCGAAGAACTTTCCGATGAAGACAAGCGCACGGTCAGCCGCGCGCGAAAAATTCAACAATTCCTGTCCCAACCATTCTTCGTGGCCGAAGTGTTCACCGGCCGGGCCGGCAAATACGTGCCACTAGCGGAAACGATTCGCGGGTTTAAGGAAATTCTGGCCGGTCAACACGACGATGTGCCAGAACAGAACTTCTACATGAAGGGGAGTATTGAAGAAGTTAGGTAGCTCGTTAGTTTGTTAGTGCGTTAGTTGATTCATATGCAGAACTTCAAGGACTTAAAAATCTGGCAGAAATCAATGCAACTTGTTGTGTTGATATATCGCGAAACAAAAAAATTTGCCGATGATGAAAAATTCGGACTCACTAGCCAAATGCGACGCTGTGCTATATCAATTCCTTCAAATATTGCCGAAGGACATTTGTGCCAAACAAATAAATCTTTCAAACAATTTATTACTGTGGCCCGAGGATCATGTGCTGAACTTGAAACGCAAAGCCTGATAGCATCCCAACTGGCTTACTTGACCCAATCGACACACTCCTTATTGGAAGCGCATATCACTGAAGTTGCAAAGATGTTTTCTTCATTTCTATTCAAAACTGTAACGGTTATCAAAACCAGCAAACTAACGAGCTAAAAAACTAAATGACTGGCTTCACTCTCATCATTGCCACTCCCGAGCGCCAGGTCTATCAGGACACGGTCGAGAGCGTGACCTTGCCGACCGTCGCAGGAGAAATCACTGTGCTGTCACACCACGTGCCGCTATCGACGGTGCTTAAAGCCGGAGAACTAACTATCCGCAAGAACGGCCAGGCCGAACCGTTCGCCATCGGCGGCGGTTTTATCGAAGTCCAGCCGAACAAGCTAGTGGTGCTGGCCGACACGGCTGAACACCTGGCCGAAATCGACGAGCAACGCGCCCAGGAAGCGATCGCCCGCGCCAAGAAACTGAAGGAAGACATGCGCGAGGACCATGCAGAATTTGCCCTGGTGACCGGAAAACTCGAGCGCGATCTGAATCGTCTAAAACTAGTGCGTAAATACAAACATAAAGCGCACCACAACATCACCCAAGAGGGAATTCGGAGGGATTGAGTAGGTAGGTGGAAAACATGGTCTTGACAGGCAGACTGTTTTCGGCTACAATACCGATTCCCTTTTTTGTTGTTGTACCTTTAACGACTCAACCGCAACCCAAGGAGGAGTTGTCGTGCTGACTAACCCGATCACTAGCCTAATCACCGTCGAGGAAGCGGTGCTACGTATCCTACGTCGGGAAGAGATGCTGACGGAGTTGCTACCATGCAACAGTGGAGGCGTTATTGATGTCATGTGCCCGGACCCCGGATGTTTTTGGCAGGCCACGGAGTACATTCGATCCACCCACCAAGAGCCGATGATGCCACTGACGATTCTCGGCGGTGCGATGCGGATGTCCGAGCACTGTCCACGTCCCTACAATCTGCCGATTTGGCAGGTCAAGATCCAGGAATTCCGAACCGCACTTAGGTTAGTCAACGCGCACAAAGCCAGATTCGACGCTCACGGTGAACAATGTCGCTGGGCGGCCGAGCAACGGCTTGGCATCATCCACCGCATCTGGCTGAATGTTGACGCCCGATTCCGGGCGAAGCGAACGGCCATCCGAAAGCAGTGGTTCAAAGATCAAGAGTTGCAGATCTTCTGCACTTTCCACCGGAAGTTCGCGGATGACGAAGGCCAGGAGAAGCACCTGACCTACCTGACGGAACACAAACACGACC
This sequence comes from Patescibacteria group bacterium, assembly GCA_041484505.1. GTDB lineage: Bacteria > Patescibacteriota > Patescibacteriia > SBBC01 > CAIJZX01 > CAIJZX01. The sequence goes on along the minus strand of JBGPHQ010000086.1, from coordinate 1,022 downwards.
TGTTACAGCGCTGGCCCATCCACCGCGTGATGTCGATGACAGACCGCGATTTCGTCCAGGTCATGGACCCCAACATGCTGGAGCACATAGTCCCCTGACGGCTCGTTTAATCTTCGCCGGACTGGTACCCTGTATCGGTCCGTTTTTTTACTCATCTTTCAACCATACTATTCCCGCATTGGTGTTTGCTAGGGGGACGAGGTTGACATTGTTTCCCAACAGAGTACTCTGTCGGTACAGATAGTTATTTTTTTATGATCACTCAAACGAATTCAAAAGATCCGGCGACGCGAAAACTGCGGTTACTGGTTTATCAGTATTTGCGGGAAGTCGGATACCTGACTGATTTACCGCTGGCCGCGGCCGGCAATGAAAACGTCGGGAAGATCGCCTGTCGCGATGACCGGTCGTTCATGACCGAAGCGGCCTGGATCGAAGAACTCCACCGGCAAAAAGGTAAAAAACTGGCGGTCATGCCGCTGCCCATGTTCGGCGGGGCCATGAGGTTTTCACCATACTGTCCAGAAATGCCAGACGAAGTCGTGGGTTTCAAAAGCGCCCCGAACGTTTTTCATTGCGAAATCGTAATTGAAGCCATCCGATACGGTATCAAATTTCGCCACAATCATTTAATCAAAGCCGGCGGACATGGGCTGTTCTGCGGCTGGGCCACGGCGTTGAATTTAGGGTTGTTTCAGCACACCCGGCTGACTATTGATGGCCGGAATGTGATCGACGAACGAGCCAAGCGCGAACACTGGACCAAGGGCGAGGATTTTGAAGTTTTTGCGGCTCATCACATGGATTGCCGCTTTAACGGCGAACCGCAAGCGCGGACCTACGGGCTTGATCACAACCATCCGTTAATAAAAAAATACCCGATGGAGCTGACCATGAGTAACCTTGATGACCGGCGGTTCCTCGAAATCGAAGCGCCACACCTGTTGAAGGAAGCACATATTCACGGGTAGTTTTTTCCGAGCAATATTATCAATTTTGGACTTGACATTCACGGCAGTTTT
>JBGPHQ010000085.1:0-4337 GCA_041484505.1 Patescibacteria group bacterium | reverse complement strand
CCATCCCCTGGCCATTCACCGGCGCCGAGACGCGCGAACTATTGTCGTTCGCCTTCCAAGTGTCGCTGGTGTCATATTTGGGGTTTTATCTAATCGAAAATATCTGGCAGGGGTTCGTGACCGATTACCTCAACCTCAATATTTTTCTGTGGGCGGCGATTATCACCGGCGTGTTATCGTCGGTCTGGCCGATGATTGTGCCGGAAGGGAAAAAGAAACCGACCAAGCCAACCGGAAAAGATTTTGTCTGGATGGTATTGCTGACGCTGGGCACGGTGGCCGTGGTCTGGTACAAAACCTCGTCGATCGGCTGGTTGGTGAAAGTAATTGCGCCGCTGAGCGGTTTGATCGTTCTCGGCCTGGCGTTGTTAGTCTACTATGACCCCGACGACAATTCCGAACAATCAACCTAGCCCGGTTAGCTCTCCAGTGCCAGCGCTACCTCGGTGGCAAGCTTCGACATACCGTGATGACACCCGACCGTCGCTATTATTTCGCCTAGTGGCGGGTTTGGTGATTCTCGGTTGGTTACTGGTGACCGGCTGGGTCGTAACAAAAACGCAAACCGTCGGCTCGCCTGACGAAGCGGCCAATGCCTACTTCATGTCCATTTTGGCGAAAAACGGGCGTTATCGCGTAGATACGGGCTTACCAGCGTCAGTGCTCAATTATCTTCATCCAAGAAGTATGGCTGTCCAGGGCCAATTTTTGACCTCTGGAAGCTTCCTGGGACTGGTGCAAGCCGGGGCGTTGACAATTAAAACTTTTGGCGCCGGAGCCGAACGGTTTTTAACCCCACTCCTTTCTCTCGGCGGGTTGCTGGCGATGTTTTTCATTTTTAGGCGGTTCTGGGGGCGGTGGTGGGCGCTACTCGGCGCAGTTTTAATCGCGCTCCATCCGGCATTTTTTGAATTTGCCACCTTGCCGTATATGCACAACGGCGCTTTTGTCGCGGTGTTGATGATCGCCGCTTGGGCCATGTTACGATTGTTGGAACGGCCATCATTCTTACTCAGCGCCGGTTTCGGTCTGGCTTATGGGGCGGCTTTATTTTTCCGGCCGGTGGAAGCGTTATGGACCGCGCCGGCCGTGATTATTCTGCTGTTAGCCAGAAAATTATGGCGGGAATTATTTATCGCTGGTTTAGTCACCTTGGCGGTTCAGCTACCGTGGTTGATTGCCAACCGCGCTGTCTTTGGATCAGTTCTGTCTTCGGGTTATACGCCGAGCGGTGTCTTTACTGATGTTGTTGGTGGCGAAGTATTTACCGCCCCGGCCCAGAAACTTTTCACCCCGGCGGGCGGTGCTTGGTCATGGCACTGGTTATCTTCAGTCTGGTGGTATTTTATATTGCTGATGCCGGCTTGGTCGGCCATGGCCCTAGTCGCGATCGGCCGTTACTTTAAGGGCAAGTATGTGATTTGGAGTAAATCTTTTAAATTAACTGTCTTATGCCTGATCGGAATTTTTCCGCTGGTCTATTACGGCACCTGGAATCTTTATCCGCAAACACCGGCGGCTGATGTTGGCGCTCTTGCTTCATATGCTCGTTACTGGTTGCCGCTCTATGTGTTAATGGCGCCGGGGGTGATAATTGCTTTGCGGATGTTGTCGCGCCGGTGGCTGGTAATTAGCTTGGCACTTGTGCTCGGCATCTCGCAAATCATGGCTATTTGGTCGCATCCAGTATCCGGGCTAAACGCCAGGTTTTCGGCTGATAAAAAAAATCGCGGCATTCGTGAAAAAGTTCTGGGCGTTACGGAAACTAACGCCGTGATTATCGCCGGCCAGGACGATAAATACTTTCAAGACCAAAGGTTATCCGCTTTCCGACTGCCGCAAAACGATGGCGAATGGAAGTTATTGGGTCAACTCCTAACGCTGCGACCAGTTTATCTTTATGTCGCGTTCGGCGCGGTCAACACCGGCTTAGCGCAAAAGGCGATGGCGGATTATGGATTGCGGCTGGAGCAGAAATTCACCATCGAACGTGAGGCGCTATGGAAAATTTATTTATCGTCATGACCCGCTCAAACCTGATCATAGTTGTCACCGTAATATTCTGGCTGGCGGTCGGCGGATTAGTATTGCGAACCAACCGTTTGTGGTTTGGGCCTGTAACTTTTCGTTGGCCGAACCTCAACCAAGCAAATCAAACTTTTCGCTGGGGCCTACCGGCGGCCGATAACAACGTCGTTATTCCCGCCAGCGCCAGTCGTTCGTTCAAGGTCACCGTCCCGCGCAAATTTTCATTCGGTGAGCTGTTGATAGCCACCGCACCAGGTCAAGGAGTACTGACAGTTAGTATTAATGCTCCAGCGGGGAAGAACAATACTACCGCGACGACACCGGCGGGCGGTATAGCGACCGTGTCGCTGACTTGGAACGCGATTGCCTGGCAAGAGCGGACTTTTATCGTTCAGGTCGTGTCTGATGATCACCCGATTGATATTCGGGCAATTTCAATAAAGCTGTCTCGATAAATAATATGACCGAGCTACCAGATCACAACGCATCAGCCTTGCCGGGAAAGCATATTATTTTACTTGATATCAGCCTGGCCATTAATATTGTCGGACTGATGGTTATCACGGCGCTCGAGTCTTGGCGACCCGGCTATGTATCGGTGGCGGTTAATGTCGGGGTGGTGTGGCTGGTGGCGGTGGGGCTGTTGAGCGTTGGGTGGTCGATGAAAAGAGGAATAGCAAAACTAACCAGCTAACCAACCAAAGAGCTAATTAACTACCCACATCCCCTTGACGCAAATCAGTTGAGTGGTATCCTGTTTAAACAACATGGTTATGCCAAAACCCTCACGACCCGCCATCAAACCCTTAACTAGAGACAATCTAAAGTCCGAACTAGGCGCTTTTCGTGATGGCATAAAAACTGAACTCGGTTCGGTTCGCGCCGGCATTAGGGCCGAGATGAAAGAAACAACCCGGGAAATCATTAGTCATTTCAGCGCCAGCCAAGGGAAACAGAATGATTGGATAAAAGAAGAATTCAGCACGATCAACACCAAGCTAGATGCAATAATGAGCGGCGAGTTGTTAGTGACTCGCAAGCAATTCCAACGCTTACTTAGGACACTAGCGGCGCGGGGAATCGAAGTGAACGAGGCCGAAATTCTAGCGGCTTAAACAAAGAAACTGGGTAACGGGTTAGTCAACAATACTTTGTTGTGTTTAAACCAGACTTAACGGAATAACTAACCAACTAACGCGCTTATTAGCTAATCAACTAGCCGCAAACGAGCTAACTAAAAAACAATCACCAATGCAACTCGACCAGTTGGCGCGGATGGTCGGCTGAATTAAAAAGGGCGGTGCGATCGGAGACGTTTAAACCGTCCAGCTCCGTAGCCGCGGTAAAATCGTGTGTCAGCAACGGGCCACGGCCCTGGCGGTTACTGATACTTTGCAGACTGAAGGTTTGGCCGGTCATGATCGCGATGATATGACCCGGCACGATCCACTGCGCCATGGTCGGAGGATTAGCATAGCGGTCAAGGAGCAAGTTGCGCCCCTGTTCATCAAGCGTCAGCAGATCATTGCCGTTAGACCAGAGCGGCAGTTGGCTACGATTAAACCACCACAGTTTAGTCATGGGACCGAAACTAGTGGTGATAATTTGCCCGTTTAAGGGATCAGTTTGAAGCCACACCAGTTCATGGGTGGCGGAGTTTTGGATCAATAGTTCGCCGGGCGGGCCGGCGATGAAGGCCCAGTCACCGTCCAGGCGTAACATGACGTCGGGCACGTCCTGGCCGAATGATTTTTGTCGTATCAGGCTAGTGACGCCGTCCACGAATTGGGTTAGCCATAAGTAGTCGCCACTCAGGTCCATCGAATCAGCCGCGGCCCGGGTGGTAATTTGCCGGTCAAAAGCATCGTATTTAACCAGCTGTCCTTTTTGAACCGCATAAAATATATTGTCCGTCGTCGAGTCCCAAACCAAGGGGCCAACCCGATCAATCAACCACGGCGCGGTTTCACGCCCGCGGGTGACGACGGCTGATTGTTCGCCGTCGCTGGCAATTAGGGTTTGCCGGTTTGGACTCAGGCTGATTAAACTTGGAGCCCAAGGTAAACTAAAGGTCGGAAAGGAGTCCGGCCAAAGTTCATTTGTCGTCCAGGTCGGTGACTGGTCGATGACGTTAAACACCGTGTCGCGGTGGTCGGTCGCCACTAGCGTCGCGTTAGCGAGCGGCTGGTTGGCAACGGTAAAGTTTGGCGGCATGAGCGCCACCGGGCCGATCACCTGGGCGGTGTGGGCGGCAATCGTCACCGCATGCTGCCAAACTCCGTAGCCGTCACGACGCAATTCAATGGTAT
>JBGPHQ010000084.1:0-4358 GCA_041484505.1 Patescibacteria group bacterium | reverse complement strand
TTAACCACCAGGTCCTGGCCGCGATAGACGTTATGGCCGAGGGTAATGCCCTCAGTCGGCAAGGCGACCGGCGCGGCGGCCTGCTGGGCGGCCAACCAGGCGATGTTCGGCGTCTCCATGGTCGACAAGGGAAAGTGGTACAGACTATTCACTTCCTCGCTATTTAAAATCATGTTGGTCGGATTGAAATTACGCCAGATGGTATCCCAGATCACCCGGCCGGTCCGACGCACTTGGCGGCGTTTGAACGACGTGCCCGATTCCGGCGCGTGAAATTGCGTGAAGGCGTTGACGATGTTTTCCAAGTGGACCCGGGCGTTGCGTTCGTTGGGCGAACTGGTCACAATCCGGATGTTGGTTTCGAATCCCGGCTTGCTGGCTTTTTCTTCGAGCGCCTTGATCAACTCCTGTTCCTGCGGCGTAATATTCGGCATCCGCGTCTGGTACTGTTCCTGTTCGCCGCCCTTCAACGACGCACCCAGCACGCCCAGTAAGCCGCCGGACGAGCCACCGCGTTTTTCCTTGCCCTCCTGCATTAGTTTGGCTTTGCGCACCCCCGCCTGGTCCCAACCAGCGCGTTTGGCGCGAATGGCTATTTGAATGACCGCCCCTTCACCCGCCTGAACTTTACCGAGGGCCATGGTGATGCCGTTCAGCGGATCGCTGTCCAATTTTTTGTAAGTCCGAATCGGGTACATCGACGGCTTTTTCAACTGGAGCGAGGTGCCCTGGACAAACGAGTTGGGACCGAAAATATTATAATCCTCCACCGCTTCGATTTGCGCTTTCGGATACTGAGCCAGGATTTGCAGTTCTAACAATTGGCGCAAGGCGCGCGGCACGACCAAATAGAAATAAATTTGGCCGTTTATAGCCACCATTTCCAGGGTAATATGGTCATGTCGACCATACCAGAATTGGAACCATAATTCACCGAATTTTCCGCCCCCCGGACGATAGGTTAACCCGCCGAGGGTCACAAACAGCGTCTCATAGCCGGCCAAAGTTTCCCGCCAGTCGCGTTGCGCCGGACCCGTTTCGGGCGCTTCTTTGGGCAAGTTAACGCGGAGGTGGACAAAGGCGTGTAATAAATCGACTTTGCTATGTTCGTGCATCCGCCAGCGGAGAGTAAATACCATCAACACCACCAACAACACGCCTAAAACAATGAACCCAGTTATTGGCGCCAGTCCGGGAATAGGATTGATAAATGTGAGCATGGCTTAAGGGCCCGATCGGGGCGGGTGCTTCAGAGCTAGGATGGCGTCGGCTTTAATTTTCGCCTGCTGTTCAAGATAATACGGATTGACCCGCGGGATAATCCGGAGCCAGCGCAACAATAAGGCCACGATTTTCTTGACTTGGATTTTCGACTGCGCCATGAGCTGGCTGATGGCCGAGGCCGTTGCTTCCCCGACTTGTTTAAACTTCTGCTGGATGGCCGGGTCCATCGCCTGATAAGCGTCTTCCAGTCCGTCGGCCATGGCGCTTTCAATGTTCTTGACCAGTTGGTCCGCCGGTTGGTGAACGGCCACCGGCGCTGGGGCGACGGACGGTGGCGGAACTAAATCAACCGGTTGAACATCGGGTTTAGGTTCAGCGGTCGCGACCGGGCGTTCGATATGTTGTTCCAGCCCAGCCGTACCAACTTCCGGAGTCGGCCGTGGCGTCTCCGGCATGCGCGTTTCGGTCGGTGTAGGCATAACGTTATTCTACCATATTTTGACCCTCCACATTATTGGGGTTGTCCCAGCACTACTTTGGTTGATGTGCGGTTTTTTATTACTAACGCTTATCCACATAAAATATATCACTAGAATTAACCCTTAATATTAGCCAAAGTGGTGCTGGGTTGACAAAAATCGAAATCCATGATAGAACGGATGGTCACTAGAAGCTCCCTGAAGTCACGACCCAGTTGTCCGTTTCCGCCTAAGCGGAACATACCGAACTAGGAGGTAACACCATGTACCGCATCGCTCGTTACATCTCGCTGTTCGCGCTCGTGGCGATCATGGCAGTCGGGCTGACCGGCTGTAAGGATCCCACCGGGATCACCCATCCGGAGGACAAACTGCACCACGCCGTGTTCTTCAACACCGGCACGGTCTCCTACGAGATCGACAACTCCGACCCAGATATCGCTTCGCAGGGTAACAAGTTCGTCATCTTGTCAGCACAAAGCGGTGTCGCGTCCTACGACTGGAAAGCGCGCCCACACACCATTATCATCCGGACGCTGGTGACCCACGACACTGTGGCCACGATCCACGGTATGCAACCCGATGAGATCGACGGCAATCTGTCGTTCACCGACGCCAGAGGGACCGAATACAACCGCCTTGATTGCTACATGAACATCGCCGGTGGTGGTTGGCACGCTAGCGCCGGTCGGTCACCCATTGAGGTCGACGCGAACCTTCCCTACGTCGTCGTCCCGGGCACCGAGAGTAAGCAGCTCAACCGCTGCATGAACATCCGTAGTTGGAACCAATAAGGAGCGTGACATGCGTCAGATCAAGTTGTTGGTCCTCGCGTCGCTGGCGCTCCTCTGCTCGAGTTGCGCCTACACCTTTCAACAGTTTCTCTACCCGCCACCGCAGGTTATTACCCTGGCCGGGACGTGGCTGGAATACGACAACTGCCGAAATGGCATCACCGAGCCGGTCCAGTACGGAACCATCGACATTCTCTGCGATGACATCCAGCTCCGGCTTCATCCCGACGGCATCTGCCAGGCCGCCAATCTGGTCTACCAGGGACATGATCACTTCTTCTACCCGAACCGTTGGGTAACGAATATTCACAACCAGGGCGACGGTGGCCAGTACTCGGCCGTTCTCTACGTTGGGTACGCGAGCTCTGATCAACCCACCGGGTATCGCTGGCAAGAAATCAGGGTGTACACGGTCATCAACCATCATCTCCGTTGATGCCGTGAAATAGTATGAATAGTCAGGAGCGGCCACGCGCAAGCGCCCGCTCCTTCTTCTTTTGCAAAAATGTTTGACATTTAGCATAAAGTGTGCTAGAATAATGGAAAGGAAATAAAAACAAACTAATGTCTTTACGCGAAGTCCAAACCGCCGCGGCGCGTATTATCCATATTGAACGCGTCAACGATTCGGCCATTGATGAGCTGAAGTCACGTTTTGGTTACCATCCCCTCGACCTGGAGGGGTTGTTTTCCGCGCCGGTCGAGCCGTCTTTCAGCCAATATGGTCAGTACGCTCTGCTCACCTTACTTTGGCCGGACGCTAAGTTTCAAGAGACGAGCGAACTTCGTTTCTTTGTCGATGGCCGTCACCTAACCGTGATTGGTGACACCGCGGACCATGAGATTCATAATTTTATCGCCGCGGTTGAACGCGGACTGGCGTCTAAAGAATCACAGTTATCGGCCCCAGAACTAATCCAGACTATTATTTCCCGCCTGCGCCAGCCGTGGACTGGCGGCCCGATGCCAGCGCGAACTGACGTCGCCTCGCGTTTTAGCGGGAATGCTTCGGTTATTCGTCAGCTGGCCCGCTGGCTACAAACACAGAATCTGGTGGCGGCCGTGCCAACCCTGATCATCGAGGCTTACCAGTTAGACTTAATTGTTGATCGTTTACACGTTACTAGCCCGACCCGGATATTAACTCCACTCAAGCAATATTCACCCTGGCCGCGATTACTCGGCACCTATGCCGTCGCGTCAGCCGTGATGGTAATTTTAGTGATTGTGACTCTCTCCATTCAATAATCACATGGAAAGCTCCGCCCTGACCGACATCTTCACCAGCATTGCCACCCCGACCGGTTGGCTGACGATTTTAGGGTTTGCCGGATTATTCCTGGTGTTTGGAGTTTTGTTGTTCCGGGAGTCAAATAAACAACGCATCCGCGGTTCGATTCTGGGGCTCTACTCGCAAGACCTAACGGCCCTAGCGCGAAGCGGCAAGCTTGATCCGGTCATTGGTCGGACCGCTGAGATGGAACGAGTCATTCAAATCCTTTCCCGCCGCACCAAGAATAACGCCGTCCTGGTCGGCGATTCAGGGGTGGGAAAAACCGCCATCGTTGAGGGGCTAGCCAACCTGATTGCCCAGGGCACCGTCCCCGACCCGATTAAGAACAAACGCATCCTGGCGCTCGACCTGTCGGGTTTAGTCGCCGGCACGAAATACCGCGGTGAGTTCGAAAAACGATTGAAAGGCATCCTCGACGAGGTGATCGCTTCGGAGCGACAAATTATCCTGTTCATTGACGAATTGCACACTCTGGCCGCCGCCGGCGAAGCCTCCGGCGCGATCGACGCCGCCGACATTCTCAAACCGGCCCTGGCCCGCGGCGAACTCCAGGCCATCGGCGCCACC
>JBGPHQ010000083.1:0-4383 GCA_041484505.1 Patescibacteria group bacterium | reverse complement strand
TTGAAGCCAGTGCTCGGCCCGTTGACCGACTACCGGCTCATTACGGTCGGCGGACTTTTTTTCTTAACTTGGTTACTAACACGTCGAGTTAAAACCTGGTCGCAAAAAATCACGGTGGTTTTGCTTACCCTGAGCAATCCACTCCTGTGGGCCTACGCGATTATCGGCTGTAATGACCTGTTGGTGACGACCGCGATCGTTGGGACGACGCTACTAATTGAACGACGACGCTGGTGGTTGGCCGGTGCGGTTTTCGGCCTGGCCCTGGCCGCCAAGCAGGTCGCCTGGGTGGTCTCGCCGCTCTGGATTTACTGGCTGTGGCACATTACTCGCCATACGCCACATCCATGGAAAAACTTTAAACAAACCGTGATCGGCGCAGTGACTATCGCGGGAGTGATATTCGCGCCTTTTCTAATTTGGAGCGCGCCGAAAATGTTTACAGACCTAGTGACGTATGCCGGCGGAGCGATACCACAAACATACCCGATCGCCGGCACGACTTTTTTGCAGTACCTCCGAATCTTCCATATAGTTTACTCGCCTTACACCGTTGTGCCGGTGTACCTTTTTCAACTCTTGGTTGGCGTGCCAGTTTTTTTCTTAACAGCCAGCTGGGTTCGCTCCAACTCTCAACCCAGTCGCTGGCTGGCCGGCGCGGCGGTGTTACTCCTGGCGATTATGATGGTTAGCCGGTTCTTTAATAATAACTTCCTAACGATTCCCGCTATCCTCTTTGGTGCGGCCTACGTGTTTCAACACCATGAAGCTGAACCCCAATCATCCGACGCGCGTCATGATTAGCGATCGCAAGTTTTTTGTCAGTTGCTTGCTGGCGGCTATAGTCGTCGGTTCATTTACGTTCCTGATTGGTCAGGCCATGACCCCGCGGGGGTCGAAGTTTCTTGGGAATAAAGTCATCGCCGCCGGAGACTATAGCGTCTATTACAGCTATATCAATCAAGGGCGCGCCGGACACCTGATGATGTACGACGCGTTCACGAGTGAAGCCCACCGGCCCACCTTAATTCAACCGGTTTGGTTGGTGGTGGGCCTGTTGGCGCGGTTGACCGGCCTCAGCACACCGATCGCGTTCGCTCTAGCGCGTTTGTTAGCCACTCCGTTGTTGGTATGGGCGCTGTGGTGGGCGGCGCGGTGGCTATGGCCGGATGACCGGCTCAAACAACGAACCGGAATGTTGTTGTCCCTGTTCGCCGGCGGGTTCGGGGGACTGGCGGCATTTCTATCGATGCACAGCGTGGGGAGCGTATTGTGGGCTTATCCCGACCTGTGGGTTTCGGAAGCATTCACCACCCTGACGCTGGTGAGTAGCGCTCATTTCATCCTAGTCACTAGTGGCATAATCTTTGTGCTAGTGGCGGTCGAAAGGTCATGGCTGGAGCACAAATGGTCCTGGGCGTTATGGGCCGGCGCGGCGGCGTTAGCGGTCTTCTCAATCCATCCATTTCATCTCGTCACCTGGTCGATCGTGTGGGTTATTTTAACCATTTGGCGCACCGCGGTTAATCGGCGCGTGCCATGGGATTACGTCAAACGCTGGCTGACGGTAATCGCGATTGGCAGTCCGATGCTGTTGTTGTACGGTCTGCAACTATTATTCGACCCCATCACTATCGGCCGGGCCGCACAGAACATCAATCGTACCGGCCCAGTCTGGGGCATGGCAGTCGGGCTCGGGCTATTGTTGATCGGGGCGGTGATTGGGACCTGGTATTGGCGACCACGCGATGAACGCTGGCGGTGGCTGGTGGCGCTGGCGATTGGTTATGCCCTGGCGATTTACGCCCCAGTACTTTTTCAGCGGCGTTTAAGCCAGGGTTTAATGCTGCCGTTCGCTTGGCTAAGCGTGCCGGCAGTCGTTGCTGGCCTAACCCCGATCAGACACCGTCTAGCGGCCTGGCCGTACGGCTTATTTGCCACAGCGACAGTGTTACTTACATTTTCGTGGCTGGTCGTGGGCATACTTATTGTCAGGGATTACTTTGATGAATTGCACGGTCAGCCAAGATTTATTTACTACCTCAACACTGATTACCAATCCGCCGCCACCTTCCTACGTGCCACCGATCCGCATCAACCATTGCTAACCCCATTATTAGAAGGCAACATTTTGGCCGGTCTGACGGCTCACCAGGTATTTATAGGTTATGGGGTTGAGACTTTAAACTCGGGCCAGAAGGCGAAGCTGGTAAAGGATTTTTACCAGACCATGAACGCGACTGAACAACACACACTACTGGCGCAGTGGCGGTTATGCTACGTCCTTGACAGCCCCTGGACGCGGGCCTATGGACAGGTTTTTCAGCCGACAAATTGGCCGGACCTCACCCTGGCCTGGTCCGGATCAAAGATGCGGATATATCGCACGCCGTATTGCCGAAAAGATATTTGAGCGTGGCTTACAGCGCAACCGAACCCAGGTCAAGCGAGCCAAGGCGGGTTTCTTTGTCGATTAGCGGCCGGAAGATACGCAGGCGATCAAGACGGTAACGACCGCTGGGAATGAATATTTCGGCGCTCAGGGTCGCTTGGCCGCGCAGTCCGGGCGGCAGGACTAAGGTGTCGTGGACCGACCAGGCGCTGCCAATCGGCCATTCGCTGGTTGGGTTATCACCCGGTCCCAGAATACGCGGTTGTTGCCAGACCACCTGGTTGGCTTGTCGTAAAATATACCGAATCGATAACAGCGCGTCTGGTTTAGTGCCAATCGCTTGCCAGTCGGTGGCGATGTTTAGCTCGCGCCAACCTAAGTCCGGTCGGTCAATTAAGCTGACCCGGGGTTGGCCGAGGGCGCTGACTGAACCCATGGCGACCGGCGTTTCGTTGGCGGCGGGCGTGAAGGGGACAACGCTTTGGTCGGCCGAACCACCGCGGCGGTAGACGAAGACTGAGCCGTATTGCCGAACCAGGCCGAGGCCCTGTTGATCAAGAAATTGTTTAATTCTTTGCTCCCCGCTTTGATTAGCTAAAACCGTGGTGCGATATAAAAACTGAAACTCATACAGCTGTTGCCAGTCGATCACCGCCACGTCGATATCGGTCGGAAGGCGGTAAGGAATTTCCGAATATTGCCGCCGTCCCAAGTAAAGGTAGTTAAGTGAGTAAAGTGTTTGACGGTTGGCCAAGTTCGGGAGATAGGCGAAGGTGGTTAAAACCCGATCGTTCGGCCCGACATCGGCCACCGCCTTTTTTAAGACCGCGGCTGGCGTTGATGGTTCAGGCTGGACATGCCAAGGCCACTCGGCCGCGCCGACGATGAGCGATGAATACAACGGGCCAATAATGACCAGCATGGCGGCCACAATTTGGATGACGGCGGTATTCACTTTCCCCATCCCCAGCTGACCGCGCCTAATATCGCGATAGGCTTCAAGCGTGGCCCAGGCCAGGAACGGCAAGTAGGGAACGGGATAGTGAATGCGCAAGAATGAGCCAGGTTGGGCATTGCCTATTAACAGCTGGGCGAAAATAATCGCCACCGGCCACAGCCGTTTCGGGCGGATGAAAGGCAGGAATCCGAAAGTCACCGCCAGCCCGATGACCGTGCCCAAATTGTTGAAGGTCACAATATGCTGAAGGAAAATCAGCGGATGGTGAAAGGGAAAAGACAGCATGCCGCCCGGTGTTGACCCCAGCCAGCGGTAAAAAGCCAGGTATTTGTAAAGACCGTCGTGGTTAGCGGCCCGAATAATAGTCTGGGCGATCGGAAACCAGGCGGCCGCTAACGCTAGGGGTGGCAACCACCAGCGCCAACCACGTCGGTCAATAGCGGCCATCAAACCCCAACCGGCGACCACGAACGGCATATCCTCGCGGACCAACAGCAGGACCACCAAAGCCAATAGCCAGAGCCTATACCGCTTGGCGGTGTACCACCAAATCGACCACAGTATTATCGGCAAAGCGATGGTTAATCCATGGAACTCGTACAACGCCACGTTGTAAACCAAAGGATGGATCATAAACAAAACGACCGCCACCATCGCCGCGCGCCCGCCTAACAATTTAGCCGCTAGCTTGGCCAACGGGAAAAAAGCCGAAGCAATGATTAATGTTTGTAACCACAAGAGTAACAGCGGTGATGACCACAGCCGGTAAAACCAACTGATCGGAATCAGCCACAGCTCTAGGTGGTCGCCGAGGTAGGATGGATCATGGATGGATGAAGCAAAGCCGTGGCCATGAGCCAACGACCAAACCGCCTGGCTGTAAATCCCGAGGTCCAGCCCGTTGTATCCAAAAACCGAATATTTCCACCACTGCAAACCGCCGATAATTAACATGAACAGGAATGCGAGTCCGCCGATAATCCACCACTGACGTCGAGACATAGGCCAGTAGTTTACCATGGTTCGATATACT
>JBGPHQ010000082.1:0-4393 GCA_041484505.1 Patescibacteria group bacterium | reverse complement strand
TCGAGCTCTATAAAGGAAAGATTATTGCGTACAGCCTGGGAAATTTCATCTTCGACCAGTACTTTTCCAGCGATACGCAACAAGGATTAATGTTAAAACTTAGTTTTTCATCGTCTGCCATTATAATTAATGTTGTGCCCCTCATTTCTGTCCGCAGTCAGATTGCCGTAGCCACCGGCCCGGTTAAAACAAATCTGCTTAACCGCTTGGCCAAAAATTCTGTCGTCTCGACCTCGGTTCGCGACGGTATTCGTCAGGGCATATTTACTATTTCTAAATGAAAAAACAAATCCCCTGGCTCATTATCGTAATAAGTCTCGCCCTTATCGGTGGCATAATGTTCGGGTACTTTTTCGGACCACGACAGTAGTTGCTTGAGAGTCAAGGTAAAACAGGGTAGGATGACGAGGTCATATGCCTGACTCAACCACACCATTTCCAAAAAATTTCCTGTGGGGCGCCGCCACCAGCGCGCACCAGGTGGAAGGCAATAACCATAACGATTGGACCGAATGGGAAAAGCTCGGTCGCGTTAAGCATGGTGAGCAGTCTGGTTTGGCGGCCGGCCACTTTGACCGTTATCGCCAGGATTTCGCCTTAGCCAAAGAGCTGGGGCACAACGCCCATCGGTTCTCGATTGAATGGAGCCGGATCGAACCACGACCGGGATTTATCGATCCCGCGGCTATCGCTCATTACCGCGCCGTCTTGCAGGAACTGCGCCGCCTGGAGATTGAACCGCTGGTGACGCTCTGGCATTTCACCAACCCGATCTGGGTGGCCCGCCGCGGCGGCTGGCGGAACCGCGAGACGGTCGATCTTTACGGTCGTTATGTGATGGCCGTGGTGCGGGAACTTGGCGACTTGGTGACTTACTGGGTGACGGTCAACGAACCGACCGTCTATTCCAGCTTATCTCATTTGAGCGGCTACTGGCCGCCCGAGCAAAAGAACGTCGCCGCGGCCTGGTTGGTCATTCGTAATTTCGTCCAAGCCCATCAACTCGCCTACCAAATCATCCACCGGCACAATCCGGGGGCTAAAGTCGGGGCGGCCAACAACCTCAGCTACTTTACCCCGGCTAATCCGCATAGTCCCCTCGACCGAGGGTTAGTAATGTTCGGAAAGTTTTGGCACAACCAGTGGTGGCTCGATCAAACTTACCTGGCCCAGGATTTTATCGGTTTGAATTATTATTTTCACCATTCTCTAAAGTTTAAGTTCAGCAACTGGCGAAATTGGTTTCGGCCGGAATCCGAAGCGACCATGCCGAAAAACGATCTGGGTTGGGCCATCAACCCGCCGGGCCTCGGCCACTTACTGGATTTTTTAGCCAAGTACAATCGGCCCATCATAATCACCGAAAACGGCTTAGCCGACGCGACCGACCTAAAACGCGCTCGCTACATCCGCGATCACGTGGCCCAAATCGACGCCGCCCTCCGGCGCCACATTCGCGTCCACGGATATATCCACTGGTCCTTGCTCGACAATTTCGAATGGCATGAAGGATTTACACCGCGGTTCGGACTGATCGAGGTTGATTACCATACCATGAAACGCACTATCCGCCCGAGCGCCTACACATTTCGTGAAATAATTCGGCGTAACGGGTTGGGCTAAGCCCAGCTCCACATTGGTTGATTCGTGGATTAACCTTTTATTACTGTTTATCTGTATACAATTGCCCGGAAGAAACAGTTTTGTGTTTGCCAATGTGGGGCTGGGTTGACGCCCCCGCACATTCAATGTAGAGTCAGGCAGCTCTAACAACCCTGGAGGACTACATGGGTCAGCGCGACACTTCGCCATTTGATGTCGTGCCCCGCTTTATCGAGTGGTGCTGTTGTCAGGTCGCGATCGTGATCTGGCGCGCCACCGGGCGGGTCCGATAGTTTTTTCCCCCTGCAATTAACGCCGCGGGGGATTTTTTATTGCTTATTATCCGGCCGGGTCTGATTTAAGATGTAAGTTTAGTCGGTCAACAATTAGAGGCTGACGCTGATTTAGTTAGGCGGCATATTTTCACCGTAACATTTTTATTTCGCCAGATTGGCAACTTTGCTTTTTTTCACCCGGCCAGGCAAATTATTTAGGGAAAATTAGAGATTATATGACTTCCTAGGGATCAGAAAACAAGGTTGTTTACTGGGGTTTTCTCCGATATTGTCGCCCTTGACGATTATCGGGCGATAGTGTACTGTACGTCTTGCTAAACAAGCGCAAAAATCCTCACTACTAACACCGCCTCAATGGATAATCGTTATCGAAAGGAGACTGTCGTCGGCTTATAGGGCCTCGCGTTTGCCCTGTCGTTTCCCAGCCGCCGACCAGGCGGTTTTTCAATCTCACTAGCCCTTAAAACAACACTTGATTGACCCCGCACCAGAGCGAAGCGATAGGTGCGCGGGTAAAACTCCATGCTCTTAACAATACTGGCCTCATCCCGCTGAGCAGTAGCAATAGCGGGATTCCCAATAAGCTCTTTCACAACATTCCGCTCAAATTCATACTACACAACTACACATTGTAGTAGACCGAAGCAGTGTCACAACACCGTTGTTATTCCACTTCGCTCTTCAAAAAAATATTGGGGGCCTCGCGCGCCATCATGCCATCCCGCCATTCGTGTGTGGGACGAGCCCAGGGCTGGTTGTCCTGGATTCACGCCACGGGGTCCCCGACCAATCTTCACTGCCTCCATTCCTGGGGGCGCCGCGCCGCTCACGACTCTGATGGCGGGGCCATACCCCTAAGTCGGAAACTCGCTTGAGCCACACGATCACGCCAGCGCGGCGCCCCTTGTGCGGGGCAATTTCCAGGTTCAACCGGATGTGTTCTGTTCAGTGCGGGCTACATCAACCAGCCTGACATGGCGCTCGATCGCAAGACTGCAATGTCGACGGACACATCCGGGTTCTGTTCGCCCGCGCCTGATGGTGCGGTTACTAAAGACGGAGCGTTCGCAACCAAGCCTCGGTGGGTACGGCCCCCATCAACAGCGCGGGGGCGACGCTCCGTCCTCAAACATTATTTGTACTTTCCGTTGACTTCACTGTCACAGTGCACGATATTCATGCTCGTGCCTTCCTCAGTGGCGTTAATCTCGTAAATTGACATCTGAATAAGAGGTAACGCATCAAATAAGATTAGAATTGCCAACTGACGTGCCACGTTTGACGTGGTGTTGGTGGTTCTGGTCGCAGATAACACTCGAAAAGTAATTCCGCTATAAACGGAATTGTGTCTCGACATAATGTCGGAACAATAAGGGCGTATGGTGAATGCCTTGACACCAATGAGCGATGAAGGACGTCGGAGCCTGCGATAAGCCTCGGGGAGGTGGCAACCAACCTGTGATCCGGGGGTGTCCGAATGGGGTAACCCACGGCGGTAGAAATCCCGTCGTACCCGGGCCTGAATTTATAGGGTCCGTGGAGTGCACCGAGCGAACTGAAACATCTTAGTAGCTCGAGGAACAGAAAAAAAGTCACCCAGCACCACTTTGAAACTAAACCTGACTTGGTAAAACCAAAGTTTGGGTTCAAAGTGGTGCTGGGAATATTCCCTGAGTAGTGGCGAGCGAAACGGGAACAGTCTAAACCGATCAGTTCCTCCGCAAGGAGGACGGGTGTAAGCCTTTATGCTGAACGGTGTTGCGAGGATGCAACGTCTAGAGCTTACAGTCTAGGAATAAAGCGCATGTTGAATTATTATCCGGCCTGTTGAATTAGTAGGGTTGGATGATGGTTTGACCAGTCCATAGTCGAAGCGGTCTGGAAAGACCCGCCACAGACGGTGATAGCCCGGTAGGCGAAATGGACCCTCAAAAGCTTTATTGGTTGTGTTTCTCAAGTAGCATGGGACCCGTGAAATCCTGTGCGAAGCCGGGAGGACTAGCCTCCCAAGACTAAATATCATTGGTGATCGATAGTGAACCAGTACCGTGAGGGAAAGGTGAAAAGCACCCCGGTGAGGGGAATGAAATAGTATCTGAAACCATACGCTTACAAGCAGTCGTAGCCCGCAAGGGTCACGGCGTGCCTATTGAAGAATGAACCTACGAGTTGTTGCGTCCCACGCAGACTAAGGCCGTCTAGGCCGGAGTCGTAGTGAAAGCGAGCCTTAAGTGGCGCTTGCTCTTATGTGAGCTTGGCGGTGTCGCAAGACGTCGTCACGCTCGCGTTTGAGCCCGTGGGCCGGAACAGACCCGAAGCCGGGTGAGCTACCCATGACCAGGATGAAGCGGCGGTAAAACGCCGTGGAGGTCCGAACCCGTGAGTCGTGCAACGCTCTGGGATGAGTTGTGGGTAGGGGAGAAATTCCAATCGAACTCGGCGATAGCTGGTTCTCCGCGAAATAGTTTTTGGACTAGCGTTAGATATTTCCCTGT
>JBGPHQ010000081.1:0-4466 GCA_041484505.1 Patescibacteria group bacterium | reverse complement strand
GTCCTCAAATCTTTTGGTTACAATGTATCAAACGTGGCTAGCACACCTAGCTCTTCTAACCCGGCGACGACCGTTGTGGTAGATTTAAGCAAAGGGGCTGATAAATATACCCGCCATTAACTGGAGGGCCGCTTTAGGGTGACAGCCAGGGTTAGCCTGCCAGCCGGCTTAGCTGTTACACCACCGGCCGACGCGGCTTTTGTTATAATCTTAGGTGAAGATGTTGCAAATTCCGGCTCGTATTAAGCCGACCCGCGGCTTTTCCCACTTTATTCATATAATCCTGGTGGCCCTGCTGCCAATCCTGGCTTATATACTGGTGCGTATCGATTTTGTCGGGCTGGCTGTCGGACTGATCCTACTCAGTAAATGGCGGATTGTGGCCGTCCGGCCGCGCTACTGGGTGGCTAATATCATCAGCAACGGCGTTGATATCCTGGTGGCCGTATCGCTGGTACTGTTTATGGCCAACACCAGTGTAGAGTGGTGGCAGATATTTTGGGCGCTTAGCTATGCCGCCTGGCTGATTGGCCTAAAACCCAGAAGTGACGTCCTATCAGTATCGGCTCAGGCGATGGTTGGCCAGCTGCTGGGTTTGGCAGTCCTGTACGTTAAATTCGGCGATGCAACCCTTCTCGGGCTGGTGGCCGGCACCTGGGGTGTCACTTACTTGGCGGCCCGCCACTTCCTTAGCAGTTTTGAGGAGCCACACGTGGCGCTTCTTAGCCATGTATGGGCCTATTTCTCGGCCGGTTTGGCCTTTGTACTGGGTCACTGGCTGCTGTTTTACGGCTCGGTGGCCCAAATCATCGCGTTACTCACCACCATCGGTTACGGCCTGGCGGCGCTGTATTATCTGGATGCTACCGACCGCCTGACGGCTCTCCTGCAGCGCCAGTTGCTGGCCATTATGTGCGCCATTTTGCTGATTGTTATCGTGCTTTCCGATTGGACCGGCGCCACCGTTTAGCAATGGTCAATGAACAATGTACAATGTGCAATCCTTTAAGCTAAAGCTCAGCAAAATCTTTAAAATAAACTTATATGGATAAAGACAACGAACAAACCAAACCGGGGGAGAACATGGCGTCTTATTCGACCAAACCACCAAGACTGCCGCAGCTGCCGGCCATGCGCCTGCCTAGCATATCCCGATTTAAATCATTCCGTGGCCGCCCGAATGCCTTTATAGCCGCTGTCCTAGTCTTTTTTGCCGCCGGTTTTGGCGGCGGCTGGGTCGGTTCTACCGTCCACGATCACAGCCAGTCGATAGGCACTTCCACGGCCGCCAAACAGCAGTATATTTCTAACGAAAGCCAACTAATTGCGTCTATCGCTAAAACGACCGGCCAGAGCGTCGTTTCCATTGATGTTACCAGTCAAACTACCGCCCAGGATTTCTTTGGATTTACTCAGACCCAGAACCAGCAGGCCGCTGGCACGGGCTTTATTATTAGTGCCAGCGGTATTATCATTACCAACCGTCACGTTGTGCCTAGCGGCACCACCAGCGTCAGCGTAACCCTAGCCGACGGTACCTCTTATGACAATGTCCAGGTAATTGGCCGCACCGTTGGTTCTAGTTCCCAAGATGTAGCTTTCCTGAAAATCGCCGATCTTAAAGGCAAGACTTTGGTACCAGTAACGCTTGGCGACTCGTCTAAAATGCAGGTCGGTGACAAAGTAATTGCTATCGGCAACGCCCTGGGCCAATTCCAAAACACTGTGACTAGCGGCATCATATCCGGCTATGGCCGCGACGTGACCGCCGGCGACCGGAGCGGCCTGCAGTCCAACGAGAATCTCACCGACCTATTTCAAACCGACGCCGCCATCAACGAGGGCAACTCCGGCGGACCGTTAGTCAATATCAACGGCCAAGTTATCGGCATTAACACCGCAGTGGCCTCCGGTGCCCAAAATATCGGTTTTGCCCAGCCTATTAATGAACTTAAGGGCTTAATTAGCAGTGTGCTTGGCGGCGGCAAGCTCCAACAGCCGTACCTCGGCGTGCGCTACGTTTCAATTACGCCCGACATCGCCGCCCAGTATAATCTTAGCGTCAACAGCGGGGCTTACGTTGTTCCGTCCAGCGGCGGCACATCTTCCATAGTGTCTGGCAGCCCGGCAGCCAAAGCCGGTTTGAAAGAGAAGGATATTATTACCAAAGTGGGCAGTGCGTCCATTAATAACACTACCAGCTTAACGGCCGCGCTAAGCCAATATAAAGTGGGGGATACGGTAACTTTGACAGTTATCCGGGGTGGCAAGACTATTACTTTGAAGGCCACGCTCGAAGTCGCCCCGACAGACTAGGGAATACTTAACTAGTTAAGTATTCTTGAATACTTGGATTAGGTCGTCAGTTTTATATAGTTCAAAACCGGCACTCTTAGCTATCTCGGCCAGTTCTTGGTGCTGGGGCGGCTCGTCGCAGCCTGTACTCCTGCCTCGTTTTGCCTAATGTCAAAAGCTTCGGCCTAGAGCTTGGCTACTCCTCTCAATTTTGCAAAAACCTGCACTACGTGTTTTCGCAAAATTGTATTTAAGGAACAAAAACTTGTATAAAATCTTGACTTCTCAATAGTCTAAAGCCATGTGCGTTTGCAATTTCTGCTAATTGATCGTGTTGCGGGGGAAGAGATTCGGTTAGCACAAACTTGGGCCGCCAGGTAAAACGGTGAAGCTGGGCAAAAAAGCGCCGATAAATATCCAGCCCGTCTCGGCCGCCAAAGATAGCAATTCTGGGCTCCATGGCGGCGGCCTGGTTGATGCGGTGATGGTCGGGCACGTAGGGCAGGTTGGCTAGTATGACGTCATAGGTACGCACATGAGCACTTAGCAAATCCGACTTCCGAGTGTGCAGGTGTAGTTCGTGCAAGGCCTGGTTGTGGCGGGCCACCGACAGGGCACTGGCGTCGATATCGTATAAATCCACTTCGGAGTTGTGGAGTTCCAGTTTGGCGGTGATACCCAGAGCTCCTGAGCCGGTCCCGACGTCAGCGATTGCCGGTTTAGGTGGCAACGGTAGTTTTAACAGCAGTTCTATCATGGTTTCTGATTCCGGGCGTGGCTCTAACGTATGGCGGTTAACAAAAAATTTGCGGCCATAAAACTCTGTTTGGCCACGTACAAAGGCTAGCGGCAGGTGGCCGGCGCGGCGTTTAAGTTTGGCTTCCAGCCGTTTTAGCTTAGTCTTGGAAATCATTGTTTCGGGGTGGGCCAGCAGATAAGCCCGGTCACGGCCAAGCTCGTCCTCTAAAAGTACTAGTGCGTCCAGCCGGGCCGTACCAATGCCGGCTTTTGCCAGATAGGAAGTAGCATTTTTTAAAAAAAGCTCAGTTCTCACTTTAGGTTCGCTAAAATCTCGTCCACCACTTCGGCTATCGGTTCGGTAGAATCAATCGCTATGGCGCCGACGGCTAACAGTTCTTCGTCAAAGGCTTTGTGTCCGGCTATCACCCGCTGGCGGTCGAAAGCCTGCTTGCCAAAGTGGCTGTTAGTACGGATATGAAGGCGGTGCTGTATTAAATTATCGTTGGCTTGGAGTAAGAAAATTTTATCGAACTCGGAGTAGTATTTTTTCTGGTTGGCGGTGATAGAGCAAATAAAGAGCGGCTCGCCGACGTGCTTTTTAAAGAGGTTATTTAGGATTTTTTCGTCAAAAACTCGTTCGTGGCCATCGTACCAATCCAGCGTTGGGTGCAGGGGGCGGATAACCTTTTGGCCGGTCTTTTTGTCGGCGAAGAAACTAAAACCGGCGTCGGTATCATAAGCGGCGTAGCCGCGCTGGCTAAGTTCGCGGGCGGCCGAAGATTTGCCGGTCCCGGCCACACCGGTTATCAAATATTTTTGGCTCATGTTTCGTCCTTCATGATCTGCTGCTCATAGTCATGGAGCTTGGCGACAATGTCATCAATATCGCCGTCCAGCGCGCCCGGCAGGTTGGAGCGCGAATAGCCGATACGGTGGTCGGTAATACGATCTTGCGGAAAATTATAAGTGCGGATTTTTTCGCTGCGGTCACCGCTGCCGATAAGGGCGCGGCGAGCATCGCCGAGCTGTTTTTGTTCCTCCGCGAGCTTCATACTCAGTAGCCGCGAGCGCAGGACACTCATAGCTTTCTCGCGGTTTTTTATCTGGCTTTTCTCGTCCTGCATGCTGACAGTGATGCCGCTGGGCAGGTGGGTGATACGTACCGCCGAATCAGTGGTGTTAACGCTCTGGCCGCCGTGGCCGCTGCTTCTAAAAACATCAATCCGCAAGTCTTCGGGTTTAATTGCCACATCTTTTTCTTCGGCCTCAGGCAGGACAGCGACGGTTACCGTGCTGGTGTGGATGCGGCCCTGGCTTTCGGTTGTAGGCACGCGCTGAACACGGTGGACACCGGCTTCATATTTCAACCGTCCGTAAGCGCCATCACCGTGAACCTCGAAGATTATTTCTTTAAAACCGCCGCCATCGCT